>NZ_JAEQDD010000111.1:927-18173 GCF_020737885.1 Microcoleus sp. PH2017_34_RAT_O_A
ACAACTCCGACTCCGGTAACAACTCCGACTCCGGTAACAACTCCGACTCCGGTAACAACTCCGACTCCGGTAACAACTCCGACTCCGGTAACAACTCCGGCGGAAAGTCCAACTCCGGCGACAACTCCGACTCCGACTCCAAATCCTGTTGACTCTGACAGCATTGGTGGCGGTAATGCCGACGATCGCACTTGCGACGAAATTACCTTACCTGCGATCGATTCAATTCCAGGGCCGAATTCAGTCGATCGCACTTTCAACGGCACTGAGGGCAACGATTTCCTCATCGGTAGCAATCTCAACGACGCTATCAACGGTTTCAACGGGAACGACATTCTGCTGGGCGGAAGCGGTAACGACAATATTTATGGCGGGCGGCCCAGCAATATCCCTCTTGGCCCGAATGCAGACAAAGACTTGTTATTTGGCGGCAGAGGTAATGATTACCTCAACGGGGATGCCGGCGACGATCTCATTTTCGGTGGTAAAGGCGATGATGTGGCGATCGGTGGCAAAGACGATGACTTGATTTGGGGTGACAAGGGAAACGACACTCTGGTGGGGGCTGAGGGTAACGACTGCTTGTTTGGAGGCAGTTTTGACCCGTCTAGTCCTGACTCGAACGGACGCGATTTGCTGTTTGGCGGTGCTGGCAACGACTTCTTGAATGGGGGAGATGCTGCGGATACTCTCAGTGGTGGAGAGGGCAACGATACGCTGTACGGCGGCAAGGGCGATGACGTTCTGGTGGGGGGTACGGGCAACGATCTGCTGTTGGGCGATCGCGGCAGCGACAGCATTTGCGGCGCCGATGGGGACGATACTATTTTCGGCGATCGCGCGATTCCCTACGGGATAGCTACGCTTCACGACTTAAACGGATCTCCAGATTCCCTCTGTGGCGGTGCGGGTAACGATTTGCTGTTTGGTAACGGCGGTAATGACAACCTCTGCGGTGATGAGGGCAATGATACTCTGTACGGCGGTAAGGGTGATGATACTTTGACTGGGGGTTTAGGTAACGATATTCTCAGTGGTGGCATTGGGCGCGATCGCTTTATTTTAACCGCAGGTGAAGGCAGCGATGTCATTGCTGATTTCACTAAAGGTGAAGATTTGCTAGTGTTAGCGGGCGGTTTAACTTTTGCTCAACTCACTATTACCCAAAGCCCTAATGCAGGTGCGATCGCGATTTCTCAGAACGGTCAACTGTTGGCTACGGTCAATAAAGTGGCTGGTAGTGCGATCGATCGCAGTGATTTTATCCTGTTTGGGCGATCGAACTAGCCGTAGGGTGCGTCAGTTTAATCTCAATCATCACGGACAATCTCGGAACTGACGCACCATGGAATAAATGGTGTGTCAGTTCCGAGATGATGAATTGGTCGCGAAAATCTCACGCTTCTGACACACCCTACTTCTACGAATACAGTGGCTGGTAGTGCGATCGAGCGCAGTGATTTTATCCTGTTTGGGCGATAAAATTAGCCGTAGGGTGCGTCAGGAAAGAGCATTCTCACATACAAAAAATCCCATTCTGACGCACCATTTATTCTGTGGTGCGTCAGTTTTTAGATTGTCATATCGTTTCCGGTTGTATGGGAATGATTTAACCGCAGAGGGCGCAGAGGACACAGAGAGAGAATAGAGAGATTAATAATAATTCCTATGCAACCGGAAACGATATCAGTTTGTCGCAAAAATCTCTCTAGCTGACACACTCTACTTCTAATTCTGACGCTGAAATAATCGATGTTTCCGGCTGATAAATTGAGAGGCTTTTAATAATCTCCAGAAATTGCTGCAAAATAGTCGATGAATCATTCTGCCGCCAAACCGCAGTTAAGTTAGTGGTTGTCGTTTGTTCCAGAATCGGACGATACACCACTCCTTTGCGTTGAAGATTCTGGACGTGAGATGGCAGAATACTAATACCAGTTTCGCCTGCAACCAACCCCAAAATCGTGACCATAAAGACGGCTGTTTGAACAACTTTCGGCACAAATCCTGCTTGCGAACATAGATGGTAAATTTGTTCAGACAAACCCGCCACAACTTGATGCAGGGGCATGACAAATTCTTCATTTTTTACGTCAGCAAGCGAAATTTGGGATTTGGCTGCCAGCGGATGGTTTTTAGGTAAAACGGCGACAAGTGGTTCTTCCGTGATAGACATCGTTTCTAAATCATTGTCTTCCGAGATTTCGTGGTAGAGATACAGAAAAATGATATCAGTTTGGCGATCGCGCAATCTCTGAATTAGAAAAGCACTATTTTCTTCCTGTAAAATCAGTTTTACCTCTGGATATCGCTGTCGAAACGTTCGCAGCATCTCTGGAAAGACACCATTCGCGATCGAACTCGTAAAACTCACCGTCAAGTGACCCAATTCACCTTGATGAATGCGCTGGGTTTTATGTACCCCTTGTTCTAACAGTGCCAGAGTTGCACGAGATTCTTCTAAAAACGCCTGTCCTGCTGGAGTTAGCCCAATTGGGTGACTTTTGCGATCGAATAGTTGCACGCCCAATTCAGTCTCCAAATCTTTAATTTGGTTGCTTAGGGGCGGTTGCGAAATGTGCAATCGCTTTGCCGCATTGGTAAAGCTCAGTTCGTCTGCCACTGCAATGAAGTAACGGAGATGGCGAAGTTCCATAGATTTTAGATGTTAAACTTTAAACTTGGAAATGAATAATTACTATAGCGGTTATTGAGTAGATACTGCCATACTTCTTGAGTATATTCTTATATTAAAAAAAGTATTTGACATCTAATAATAACTTGTTTATTCTGGAATTAATAGTTAGAAGGTTTGGCGAATAATTACGATTTTAATTATCACAAAACGAGGATTATTTATGTTGTCGCACGTAATTCGACGAGTTGCAGTTGTCGGAGGAACCCACGGAAATGAGTTAACAGGAGTTTACCTGATTAAGAAGTTTCAACAATTCCCAGACTTGCTGAAACGATCGACCTTTGAGACAGTTGCCTTATTAGCCAACCCGAAAGCGGTGGCGCTGAATCGGCGTTATGTCGATCGCGATTTGAACCGTTGCTTTAGCCGCGCAGATTTGGCTAACCCAGACTTGACGGGTTACGAGGACACACGCGCTAAGGAAATCTCCGCCCAACTATGTCCTAAAGACCAAAACGGGGCTGATTTCATTATCGACCTCCACAGCACAACGGCGAACATGGGGCTGACAATTTTACCGTCTAGCAAACATCCATTCAATTTACAATTATTAGCCTATTTAAGCGAACTCGATCGCTCAGTTCGAGTTTGTTTCCGAGATGAGGATGGTCAGGATTCGCCAATGTTGCGATCGCTATCTGCTTTTGGTTGCACGATAGAAGTTGGGCCCATCGCCCAGGGAGTCGTTAATGCCCATCTGTTTCAGCAAACCGAAAGGCTGGTTCGCACCATTGTAGATTATCTCGATGCCACAAATCGGGGCAATCCGCTAGTTATACCATCATATTTAACTGCATATCAGGCGATCGTTTCCGTAGACTACCCGAGAAATGCTGTAGGTGAAATGCAAGCCACTATCCATCCCCAACTTCAGTTTAAAGATTACGAACCCTTACATCCCGGTGAACCGATGTTTCTCACATTTACGGGAGAATCGCTCCCCTATCAAGGAGAATCTACAGTTTTCCCTGTATTCATTAACGAAGCTGCTTATTATGAAAAGCACATAGCGATGCTTTTGACGAAAAAACAACAGCTTCACCTTGAAACTGCATAAAATCCTGTCCCGTCAATTACCAGCAATAAAAAAGGTTTGTAGTGAGGACTTCAGTCCGCATCCATCCCAGGACAGAATTTCCAACTATTGAACCAATCTTACTAAGGTTTGTAGTGAGGACTTCAGTCCGCATCCATCCCAGGACAGAATTTCCAACTATCGAACCAATCTTACTAAGGTTTGTAGTGAGGACTTCAGTCCGCATCCATCCCAGGACAGAATTTCCAACTATCGAACCAATCTTACTAAGGTAATTCGAGCGGACATGATAGACAGCCTTTCTCAAAAATATGAGGTATGACTGAAAGCTTATATAACGACGAAACTAAGAGGGCTAAAGCCCAACTACATACCTCATCTTTCGATCGGGCATGATAGATATAACTCCCCAATGATTCAAAATATGACTTTTATGACATTAGGGTTATGACTTTTATGAATTCAAACAATGAATTTATGAAGTGACGTATCATCTCGCCTGTGTAATAATGTTAATTAACTTCAAGTCAATAAGTATTAGGTAAATGTAGGCAAAAAGGTGTGGGTAGATGGTGGGTAGGTAGGGTGAGAGGTAGTGAGCAAATCCCCCCCAAGTATGTTGGCGATGTAATCGGGCTTTAAGGGGCTGTTTTTACCCTTTTCCGGGGCTAATAAACGCGAGATGCTATCGGAAATGAATGATTTTGTATTACTGCGGGGAATGTGTACTACAGGAAGCGGTAGGTAGGTTTGTTTTGGCTGTTTATTCAGGGTGAAAACCCCATATGCAGATTACATATGGACTATCGAATGGGAATATAGACAATAAAAAACCCGCCTTATTAGGGCGGGCTGGATTGGGGGGGGTTAGATGTCAGTTAGTTGAACCGTTGTGTCAATCCCTAGGTAATGGCGTTGGATGACCTCTACGCTGTTACCGCAGGCGGTAGCTAACAGAAGTAAGTCAGTGCCAGCGTGGGCTTGTAGGGTGATGAACGTATGGCGGGTATGGTAGATAGATAAGCGAGAACTTATCGCGCCAGAATCAGCCAATCCCGAAACAATACCAGGGTAGACGTACTTAATACCATTCTTTATTGAATTCCTATGGTCTCAGGGACGTGGTTGCTTTTTGCTTGCATATTCAGTTTTCAACGTTCTGTAAGGGCTTAAATTTCTATCAGGCTTCTATCAAACTAGCTGTTTATTCCCACCTGATAGTCCATATTTAATGTACATATGTAGGTTATAGTATGAGTATAGCAGGTTGTTAGCAAGTTGAGTACATTTTGACAACAACAGCCAACCCAAATGGGATAACAGTCTAGAAACCACAGCAGCAACTATTCCGAAACATTAGACAAGATTGCAAAAGTCCTTATTAATCAAATTTTGGGACGGGCTAGAAGCCCATCCCACAAGAAAAAAGATTTTTGTGGGATGGGCTTTGAGCATCGTCCTAAATATTTTTGCAAGAAGTCTATTAGCCGATCGCCCTACAACCCCACGAATCTGTCTTCTGGGAGGCTTTGGGAGCCCGATCGACCAAATACCTGTCAATTAAACTGGTATTTTTAGCTTGGGGATTTATGGCAATTACTCGCGTTTCTGTAGACTCAGCAGGCAATCAGGCGATCGCCCCTGGAGATTTCCTCTCTGTTTAGATATCTGGTTAGCAAAAAAAATCGGTAGTGCTGTCCCCACGGGCGAATCTTGTATACAAGACAACACGCTTGCGATAAGACTGTCTTGCGGATAACAAGGATGTGAAAAAGAGACACTGCGATCGATCTCTGGGCAGCGCAATCATCAAAAAAGCTTAACCCAAGCGTATGGGAATGTATCCAGGTTTTAACGAGTAAAGTGCTGGGATTTTTTGGTCGGTTAATTTCGGTTAATTACAGTTAACGGCGCTGGGACAAAAGGAAGAAACCGGGTTTTTCATCGATATTGAGAATTTTTAGGAAATATTTCCTAAAAAACCCGGTTTCTGGCCGCCTATGTCATTCTAATTTTCCGAATTGGGATTATTTAGTATCCCCAAACTTCTAACTTGTGACTTACGATACCTTGAATTTGCTGGGCGATCGCATCTTCAGGGCGATCGGCATCGATCCGGAAAATTCGAGATTTATGTTCCTCGGCCAACTCCGTAAAACCTTGCTGTACGCGCTTGTGAAACTGCAAATCAGCTTGCTCGATCCGATCGCGCTCTCCTCTGGCCCTTACCCTTGTCAAACCCGCCTCCACATTAATATCCAGCCACAAAGTCAGATCGCTTTCCAAGCCGCCGGTGGCAATTGCATTCAACTGCTTAATTAAATTTAAATTAAGATTGCGGCCGTAGCCCTGATAAGCAATCGTGGAGTCTGTAAAGCGATCGCATAAAACAATCGTTCCTTTCGATAACTCGGGTTTAAGAAAAGTTTCGACGTGCTGAGCGCGATCGGCAGCGTACATGAGTAATTCTGCTACATCAGATACAGATTCACCCGGATCTTGTTTGAGTAACAAATGCCGCAGTCCTTTTCCCAACTCCGTACCCCCCGGTTCGCGAGTAGCCACCAACCGGACTTTCTGAAAATAACTTACTTGCAGCCAATGTATCAATCGCTGCATTTGTGTAGTTTTTCCAGCACCTTCTACCCCCTCAAATACGATAAGTTTGCCCTTCATTGCCTAACTTTGCACCTCAATAAAATAAATATGAATCCTCCCGTATATCTGTTCTAGGTTCGGTATGATAATAAAGTCTCAGTGCCTCATGGTTGGAGTTTTCTATGGCTCGCTATACTGGTTTTTTTATCGTTGCAGTTCCGATCGACCGTCTCCGTCAATCCCTGATTGAAATTTTAGAGTCATGCAATCTTGATATTATCTACAATACAGGAGATTCCCTGATGGCTCGCGAACTTCCGGGTCAAGTTTCGATTCCGAAACTGGTCACCGCCGAAGTCCTAATTGAGAAAAACACGGCTAGTGACTCAGAAGTTCGCATGAACTTCGTAATCAAAAACGAGGAATTGCCCCTGCAAACCAATAACCACTGCCGTCAAATGTTCGAGCTAGTCAGTCGTTCAGTTATGAAAAACAATAACTGGCGGCTTTTGGAGAGTATGGCACTGTAGCCATAAATCATTAGTCATCAGTCATCAGTCATCAGTCATTAGTTCCTGGCTAATGACTAATTACTGATGACTTTTATTTGGAAGGTCTAAATTTAACCTCGAAACTTCCGGCGCAGCAGCAAAGAATTGGTAACAACGCTAACAGAACTAAACGCCATAAATGCGCCTGCTGCCGCAGGACTGAGTAAAATTCCAGTTGCAGGCAGCAAGAGACCGGCCGCAATTGGAATTCCCAGAGTATTATAAGCAAAAGCCCAGAATAAATTTTGGCGAATCTTATTAAAAGTAGCGCGACCAAGGTCGATCGACTCAACAACATCCATCAAAGCATTTCGCATTAGCACAATTTGAGCAGTCTCAACCGCGACATCAGTCCCGCAGTGCAAACCGATACCGACATCAGCTTGAGCCAAAGCCGGGGCATCATTGATTCCATCTCCCACTACAGCCACTTTACAGCCTTGGGCTTGCAAACTGGCGATCGCCCGAGCCTTCCCCTCCGGTCGCACTTCGGCCAAAACATCAGCAGCCGCCAAACCTAGCTGCTGCGCCACCACCAACGCCGCCGACGCCGTATCGCCCGTCAGCATGATTACCCGCAATCCCATGCCCCGCAGGCGATCGACTGCCGCCTTAGCATCTGGCCTCAGAGTATCTTTTAGCCCGATTACCCCCAGCAAAACACCCCCAGAAGCCACGTAAACCGCCGTTTTGCCTTGGCAAGACTCCAAAAGTTCCGCAGCCACAGCGACGCCCTGCTGGTTCATCCACTCAGCATTCCCCGCGAACACCCGCTGGCCCTCCACTAAAGCAGAAACCCCGAAGCCCGGTTCCGTGTAGAAATCATCAGCAGGTAGCAGCGGCAAACCTTGCTGTTGAGATTCCCGCAAAATCGCCGCGGCGATGGGATGACAAGCGCCTCTTTCGACTGCTGCGGCAATTTGCAGCAGTTTTGAGTCAATTGTGGAAATTGTGGAAATTGTGGAACAGATATCTTGTTTGTTTCCCACATTAATATCCGAGTTCAAATCCAACTCTGAATTCTGGAAAATCGGCAAATAATCAGTGAGTGTGAGATTTCCAGTTGTCAGAGTCCCAGTTTTGTCAAAAACCACAGTATCTAATTGATGCACTCGTTCTAAAACATCGCCACCGCGAATTAAAAGTCCGCGCTCCGCCCCGATGCCAGAACCGACTAAAATTGCAGTTGGGGTAGCCAGTCCCAAAGCACAAGGACAAGCAATGACTAAAACTGCGATCGCCAATTTCAAACTTAACAGCAAAGGCGATTGGTAATCGGTAATTGATAATTGATTTCCCATGCCCAATGCCCCATGCCCCATGCCCGATGCCCCATGCCCCATATTGTGTCCTAAAAGCACAGAAGGCCAAATATGAGTTCCGGCAAAATACCAAAATAGGAAAGTTAAAGCCGATATCGCCATTACGCCATAGACAAAATATCCGGCGACAGTATCAGCTAAGTGTTGAATCGGCGCTTTGCGAGTTTGGGCGGCTTGTACCAAAGCCACCATTTGAGCTACAGTTGTTTCCTGACCGGTGCGAGTTGCCCGCATCACAACTGCCCCGGATTTATTAATAGTTCCCGCCGCGACTGTATCTCCTGGTTGCTTCAAAACTGGCATCGATTCGCCAGTCAGCATCGATTCATCTACGGTTGTTTTACCTTCGCAGACTTCGCCGTCTACCGGAAATTTTTCACCGGGTAAAACTTGCAGCCATTCTCCGACTCGGACGCGATCGGCTGGAATTTCAATGTATTGTGGATTGTAGACCGCAGATGTCGAGTTTGCAGGCAATTCTTGAGAGTCCAAATCTAAAATCGGCAGTTTAAAATCAACTAAGCGGGCTGTCGCTGGTTGTAGTGCGATTAAAGCTTGCAAAGCTGATGCAGCGCGCCGTCTGGCTTGCTGTTCGAGAGTTTTGCCCAACAAGATAAAGCCCAAAAGCATCACGGGTTCGTCAAAAAAGCACTCCCATCCCATGCGTGGAAACAGCAGCGCCGCATTGCTAGCCGTGTAAGCCGTGACTGCGCCTAAAGCTACCAAAGTGTTCATGTTTGGTGCGTTTCGCCACAAACTGCGACAGCCGTCAACGATAATCGGGCGGCCAGGTAGCAGCAATGCGAGGGTGGCGAGTCCCCAGTGAAACCAAATGTTGCTGAGAATTGGGGCTTTGGTGCCGAGTATGTGTCCTAAACCGGATAGAATAATTAGAATAAGGGCGATCGACAATTGATTGATTTGCTGTCGAATTTCTTGCCGCCGCCGTTCAATTGCCGCCGCTTCTGCTTCCCGCTGATTTTCACCTAAGCGAGACTGAGAGGGAAATCCGTTATTAGTCAACTTTTTCGCTAAAGCCTCTGCATCGACAGTCCCCGGTTGACACTCAATTGTTGCGACTTCTACGGCCAAGTTAACGCAAGCCGAAATTACGCCTGAATGCTGCATGAGTTGGCGTTCAACTGATGCAGCGCAACCCGCACATTTCATCCCACCGACATCGAAAGTAACAACTTCTGGCGGGGGAGATTCTTTAACTGGGATGATTTGTGATTGATTTTCGGGGACTGTTTTGGGAATAAATTGCATGGGTTTCTTCGGTATTGATTAGAATATTTTGGTGAGAACAGAAAGTGCATTATATCAATTCCGTCTAGCCGAGTAATTATTCATCTCTCTCTTCTCTCCCTCTGTGTCCTCTGCGTTCTCTGCGGTTAAATAATTCCGATACAACCAGAATTGATATAATGCACAGTTTAGACAAATGTCTATATTTTTATCATAGATAAAATTTCTGGCATCTTCCGAAAGTGTTAGTTTTTTTTAATTCTTATCTTAATTCTGAAGATTGGATGTACGGTTGAAACTGTATCTATACAGACACTCACGCACTCTAAGAGGGGGTTGAAGATTAGACGGTAATTGTCTTTAGTCCGATTGGCACGGACATCGTTTGTACAGACGCGGTTTCAACGGTACGATTAGTTAGTATTGAACTTTTAGGTGAGAAATTTAGCTATGACAGAATCAGATAAATTTTATATTGTCAAACGTCCTGCTGGTAATTGCGAGATTTTGCCGGCCCAAATCGCACAGCAAAGCCCCACTATTATAGAACAGTGGGGCCCTTACGATTCTGCTGAAGATGCGATCGCCCGACGCATCGGTTTAATTCGCGCTGGTAAATGTCAACCGCAATAAACGAACTTGGAAGGACTAAAGTCCTCACTACAAACCAGGTTCGTAGTGAGGACTTTAGTCCTTCAAACCAGGTTCGTAGTGAGGACTTTAGTCCTTCTTTACTGAAGTTTTTGTGACTAAAAACTACTTAGATTTAGCAGGTGCCGCACTCGGTTTAGACTGCGCCGCAGCGGGCTTAGAAGGCGTCGCCTGCGGTTTCGACTCAGCCTTACTATCTCCTGTTTTACCAGTAACTTTATTGGTCAAAATTTCCAAAGCTTTCGCGTACTGCGGATCGGCCGTCGTAGCAATTTTATCGCGATCGCGCCGCAACTCCTGTTTTTGAGCGTCAGTGAGTTCAACCTGAAAATCCGGTTTAATTCCCATGTGGTTGATATCAGTGCCGTTGGGAGTAAAATACTTGGCAATTGTCACCGCCAAACCGGCACCATTTCCCACACCGCGTACTGACTGAACCAAACCCTTACCAAACGTCTTGGTTCCCACCAAAACCGCGCGCTTGTTGTCTTGCAAAGCGCCGGATAGAATCTCGCTAGCACTTGCTGAACCGCCGTCTACGAGGACAACTAAAGGTTTGTCGGTAATCTCTCCTTTGTTTGCGGTTTGTCGATCGGCTTCACCGACGCGATCGACCGTAGAGACGATCGTACCTTCTTTGAGCCACATCCGAGCAATTTCAATACTGCCGTAGAGCAACCCACCCGGATTGGAACGCAAGTCTAGAATATAACCCGTCACCTTTTTCTGTTCCAAATCCTTAATTGCCGATCGCATTTCCGATGCAGCGTTCGCGCTAAACTGATTTAAGCGAATATAGCCGATTTCGCCGATCGGGCTTTTCTGCACCGACTTCCGCACGGGATGAATTTCAATTTTAGCGCGTTTCAGCTTAAAATCTATTTCCTTTTTGTCCCGCAAAATAGTCAGAGTCACCTCAGTATTAGCCTGGCCGCGAATCAAACTTACCGCTTGATTCGTATCCATCCCTTCAGTAGTTTTGCCATCAATCTTAGTAATGATATCTTTTGCTAGAATACCAGCAGTAAAAGCAGGAGTATCCTCAATGGGAGAAATCACCACCAACTTCTTAGTTTTCTCATCTTGAGTCAACTGAATCCCAACTCCTGTGAGTTCACCAGAAGTTTCAACCTGCATATTTTTGAACTCTTCCGGGTTCATAAACCGCGTATAAGGATCGTCCAGCTTCTTCAGCATTTCTCGAATTGCTTTATAAGCTTCCTCATCGCTAGTATAAGTCCGGTTCAAATAATCATTCCGCACCGCTTTCCAGTCAACCTGGTTAAAAGTGCCATCAACATAACTTTTGTCAATAATCTGCCAAACTTCATCAACCAATTCTTTAGGACTTCCCCTAAAAGAAGCCAGGGATTTAGAACTGCAACCAGTGTTGGCAAGAGTTGCAGCAGTGAGTAACACCGCTGCTGCACTTAGAACAAGCCCTCGTTTTGTTATAACCATTTGTCTGACGCGCGGGAGGAAAAGAGTTCAGAATAATCACGCCCAATCTAACACAGGCAAGGCTTGGTCGGATTTTGGATACATATTTATTCAACTTTGCCGAGTTGTATTCCCAAAAGCCACAGGCAAGATGCCTGTGCCACCACAAGAGTTGTGGGGTGGGCATCTTGCCCGCCCCCAAAAGCCACAGGCAAGATGCCTGTGCCACCACAAGAGTTGTGGGGTGGGCATCTTGCCCGCCCCAAAAGCAACAGGCAAGATGCCTGTGCCACCACAAGAGTTGTGGGGTGGGCATCTTGCCCGCCCCAAACCTCAAAACTATATCCAGTCAAGCCTACTCTGGTTCAAACCAGCGATCGTCCGACTTAATCAAATTAATCAATTCTGCCACACCTTCAGACTCAGGAACCTTCTTAATTTCATCCCGGCCGCGGTACAGAGAAATATAACCCGGTTGCTTCCCGACATAGCCATAATCAGCATCAGCCATTTCGCCCGGCCCATTGACAATACAGCCCATCACTGCAATATCCAAACCCGTGAGATGCTTCGTCGCCTCTCTCACTTGATGTAACACTTCCTCCAAATTAAACAAAGTGCGGCCGCAGGAAGGACAAGCCACATACTCAACCATAGTTTTCCGCAATCCCAAGGCTTGCAGAATGCTGTAGCAGACAGGAATCTCCTTTTCCGGCGCCTCAGTCAGCGAGACGCGGATAGTATCGCCGATACCGTCAGCCAACAGCGGTGCGATACCAGCCGTGGATTTGATGCGCCCGTATTCGCCATCGCCAGCTTCCGTAACGCCCAAATGCAGCGGGTAATCCATCCCCAATTCGTCCATCCGGTGCGCCATCAAGCGGTAAGCAGCCACCATCACCGGCGCGCGGGAGGCTTTCAGGGAAATCACGATGTTGCGGAAGTCCAGGGATTCGCAAATTCTAATAAATTCCAGGGCCGATTCCACCATACCTTCCGGGGTATCGCCGTAGGTAAACAGCATCCGTTCGGCGAGGGAACCGTGATTGACGCCGATTCGCAAAGCTTTACCTTGATCTCGCAGGGAAATCACCAGAGGTTCCAGGGTTTCGCGGATTTTATCCCCAATTTCGGCGAATTCCGCGTCAGTGTATTCGCTTCTGTCGGCTTTCGGCTTCTCGAACACGTAAAGTCCGGGATTGATTCTCACTTTGTCTACGTGTTTGGCCACTTCCAGCGCAATTTTCATCCCGTTGTGGTGGACATCAGCAACCAGGGGCACGGCTTGGTAGGTTTCGTGCAATTTTTGCTTAATTTCGGCTAAAGCTTTGGCGTGGGCCATACTGGGCACCGTAACGCGGACGATTTCGCAGCCAATCTCGTGCAAGCGCCGAATTCCTGCGACCGATCCGTCGATGTCGAGGGTGTCTTCGTTAATCATCGATTGTACGACGACTGGGTTGCCTCCGCCGATCGTGATACTGCCGACTTTGACGGGACGGGTTTTGCGGCGTTTGATGCTGGTGTCGAATACTGGTTGGGTGGAGGGGGTTTTAGTGGGGTTCGGCAGAGTTTGCATAACTGGTTGCGAGTGTTCTGTAATTAGAGTTTATAAAATTGTGTCTGCTGTTTTTTAGGTTTGCACAGAAAGGGCCTGTTTGGACAAACAGGTTTTGGGATTTATGATTCTTAATGAGATTGCTGCGAATTTGTCGATCGAATTATGTCGGAAAAGGGCGATCGAACTAAAAGCCAACCATCACCGGGAAGGCTAACTGAAGTTGGGCCAGCGGAACTAAACCGAACTTAGAAAATACAGTTAAAATACAGGCTAGGCCGAGATAAAAATTAATATTGGTTGGCGGTGAGGAGAATGGTTTGGACACCGGGGCAGGGGTTAAATGGCGATCGGTATATTATTGAAGCCAAGTTAGGTGAGGGCGGCTTTGGCATCACCTACCTAGCGCAGAAGGCGCAAAACGGGGGGCGGGTTGTCATCAAAACGCTGAAAGATGAATTATTGAGCCATCCAGATTTTCCCCGGTATCGGGACAAATTCCGGGATGAGGCGCTACTGCTATCTTTGTGTAGACATCCGAATATTGTGCAAATAGACAACTATTTCATTGACGGTGATTTGCCTTGTATCGCGATGGAATATGTGGCAGGGGAAAATTTGTTGAAATGGGTAGAAAAGCGCGGTCTTCTGTCGGAATCCGAAGCTTTAAACTACATCCGTAAAGTGGGAGAAGCACTGATTATTGTTCACGAAAAAGGTTTGCTACATCGGGATATCAAGCCACAAAACATTATGGTGCGTGACAATCAAGATGCAGTTTTGATTGATTTTGGTTTGGCGCGGGGTTTTATTCCCGATCGCACTCAACAAATGACTTTTGGATTGACACATGGTTTTGCGCCTCCCGAACAGTACGGGGAAATGGGCAGATTTGCTGAGTACACAGATGTTTATGCTCTGGCGGCAACGCTATACTATATGCTAACGATAACACCACCAACTGCTGCATTTATGAGGGCTTTAAATCATCCTTTAAAGCCGCCTTTTCAGATTAATCCTAATATTAGCGATGCGGTGCATCGGGCAATTATGAAAGGGATGGAAATGAATGAGACAAAGCGTCCTCAGTCGGTGGAAAAATGGTTGGCTATGCTTCCCCAATCCCCCGGCAATCGGGGGCAAAGAGGGGGTGTTTCGCCAAGGATTTCTAGCCCGCAGCCAGCGCCACAACCTGTAAAATTGATTTCAGCAAAAGGAGTCGATTATCGCAACCTCGATCGGCTGTTGGCTAGCGGAAAATGGCAAGAGGCGGATGGGGAAACGGCAATAAAAATGCTGGAAGTAGCGGGGAGAACAAAGGATGGCTGGCTGAGGGGTGAAGATATCGATCGATTCCCCTGTGAAGACTTACGAACTATTGACCAACTTTGGGTAAAATACAGTAACGGACGTTTCGGCTTTTCGGTGCAGAAACGCATCTATGAAAGTCTGGGGGGAAGCAGAGAATACGATCGGAAAATTTGGGCAGCTTTTGGCGATCGGGTAGGTTGGCGTGTGAATAGTAGTAAATGGTTGCACTATAATGATCTAAAATTCAACACCAAAGCACCTATAGGACACCTCCCGTGTGTGAAGGGAAAGTTAACTGATGGGGTGGTTGGTGGGGGGCTTGTTGTGGGGCGTTCTCTTCTCTCGCGTCGAGACTTGTAGACTGTAACATCTAAACGTTTCAGAATTTTGTTTACATATAGTCGTAAGGTGTGTCGCATCGAAAAATCCTCAACAAAAATCGACTATCTCATCGCGACGCACCTTACAAAATATTTGAGAGTCGTAGGGTGTGTCGCCTCGAAAAATCTTCAACAAAAATCGACTATCTCATCGCGACGCACCTTACAAAATACTCGATTAAATAAATGTTGGCGTAGTTAAATCTTCAAAATATTTTACTTTCCCCCGCATATCCTTAAATAATTCTTCAGTTGAAAGAGAGTTTTCATACTGAGAAATTCTCACAACTGGTTTATTCCCATCCATTACTAAAATCTCTTCGCCTTCAAGCTCGACAAGTCGCAAAAATTCTAGTAATTGAGCTGTTAATTGACTTTTGTCTATGGTTTTCATAGGACAATGATTTGTGTTGTGTTAAAACTCTATTATATCTCAATACGGTTCACTTAGCAAAACGTGTCATTGCGAGCTAAGATCGATAGCTAGGGAGATTGTCGCTATAAACTCATATGATACGACGGGATAATCGCGCAGTGGAATATCAATGCAATGCTAGAAAAAGGTGCAATAAGTGGCAGACCTTTCAATCCCTCGAAAGCTGGCGGAAAGATTCTCAACTTATCTTATCAAAATGTTAAAATTACTGATAAAGGGATTGGCTTAGTTGAAGCTCATGTTCGCAGATTTAATCCTGTGAAGCAGAACTAAAAATGGTAGAAAGGTTAAGAAGTATAGTCGCACAAACCCTTGTAGCTGAGCCTGTTGATTTGCGCTTCTACACTCATGAATTGCGCGAGTATCTGAGGTATAAAAAACTTGGCTATCCCACAGGACAACCAGAAAATCCCGATGAAGCTTATGAACTCTGGAACAACGCTCACACAGCGACTCTTGAGGATTATAAGTTAAAAGAAGGATTTGGCGTTTTATTTCATCCTAGCGTGGAGGACTTTTAATGCAAAACTTAACTCAATTAACTCAGCTTGAATTAGTGCTGCTGGAATTAGTAGCTAAAGGTCAAGGAAAGTGGAGTTGGTACGAACTCGCCAATGCACTTTCCCGTCGAGATGTACCGCGAGAACCTGACATGATGGTTGTCTTAAAAAAACTTGCTGCTGATGGCTTGGTTAAACGATATATCGAAACAGGTTCGCCGCGCGACAGATGGGAATTGACGAGGGAAGGGTCGATTTTGCTGACTGACGCCACCGCAAATCGGCAGCGCGAAAGTATACGTTATGCAATTGCGATTGAAAAAGCCAACAGCAATTATTCTGCTTACGTTCTAGATTTACCGGGATGTGCGGCAACAGGTACAACTCTCGAAGAGGTAGAACAGCAAATTAAAGAAGCAATAGTCTTACACTTGGAAGAGTTGCGACAAGCTGGTTCGTCTATTCCTGAACCGAGGACTTTGTGCAAATATGTTGAAGTTTAACTTAGAAACCAGATTTGTAGTTTGCATTAACAATCAAGATTATCCAGCATCCTTGGAAGTCCTAAAAATCTATCGAATCATACCGGATAATCGCGCTGCGGAACATCTATTTATCCGAGTTATTGATGAATCAGGTGAAGATTATTTGTATCCAGTTGCGTATTTCGTGCCGATTGAATTGCCGAAAGCCGTAGAAGCAGTATTTGCATAGGATAAATTAACAATGATATCTGTAGAAAAATGCCCTATTTGCAGCGGTGAAATAGTTATCAAAGAAGTCGATAAACTTTTACGGGGCGGCAAGCATACTGCTATCTTAAAAGTATCGGCTGAAGTTTGCCTAAGCTGTGGAGAACGGTTGTACTCTGTCGAAACAGTTAGGAAATTTGCCAAAATTAGACAGCAATTGCAGCGAGAGGAGACTCAAGAATTCCAAGCGATGGGGCAATCTTTTCGAGTTGGGTAAATTATAGGATCGAATTTATGGTTTGAGTCGTAGGGTGCGTCGCCTCGAAAATTCCTAAACAAAAATCGACAATCTCATAGCGACGCACCTTACCAAATACTCGATCAAATAAATGTTGGCGTAGTTAAATCTTCAAAATATTTTACTTTCCCGCGCATATCCTTAAATAATTCTTCAGTTGAAAGAGACTTTTCATACTGAGAAATTCTCACAACTGGTTTATTCCCATCCATCACTAAAATCTCTTCGCCTTCAATCTCGACAAGTTGCAATAATTCGAGTAATTGAGCGGTTAATTGACTTTTGTCAACGGTTTTCATAGGACAATAATTTGTGTTCTGTTAAAACTCTATTATATCTCAATACGATTCATTTAGAATTAGAATGCGTCAGAATAATGAGATTTTCGCTACTTTCATCACAATCTCAAAAATGACGCACGCCCGGAATAACTGTAGTTTAGACTAACTAAAGATGAGAACGGTGGCCCAAGAAGAACTAGAGCCACCGTTAAGGAGAGAATGAGGGTGAAAAATAAAAACCTATCC
>NZ_JAEQDD010000112.1:0-16994 GCF_020737885.1 Microcoleus sp. PH2017_34_RAT_O_A
CAGAGCTGCAAGCTGGAAAGTACCTGTAGGTGTCATCACCCTCAAAACGTAGTTGTAACTGAGGCTGGCTATCTCTTCACCTTTAGGTACTGGTTGTCCAGTTATGTCCGGTGATTGGTGGATAGCGGGCGATCGTAACAATTGGGAAACCGAAAAATTCTTTAAAGAGATTGGCGAGAAACACGCTTCTCAAAATGAGCCTGAGTCTGCTGCAACAGTTGTTCGCGGCTGTCCTTAGCAGTAGTAATCGTAGGGAGCAAATTTCGAGCTTGTAAAGTCATGTGAAGCTGTAGGTGTGCTACGTACTCACTGACATCTTCGCGCAGGGAGCAAGCCGGGTAACGTTTTAAAGTAGAGTTCAAAGTGTTCTCCTGCTTTGAGTTTGCAGTATTTTTGAAATAATAATAGAGACTATCACGCTCTATTTCTAATTCTGTACTCTGTAATGAAGTTTAACCTTTGGACTGCTCTTTTGTTACAATTATTTACAAGTATTGCTTAAATTAAGTAAATCCACCTCATTAAAAGTAAAATGCCGATCGCGCTCAAGCCTGCCGTGTATATCTTCTTCCTTCTCTCACGACAATAAAAAAAGCCCTCTTCCTTCTTCCCTCTTCCCTCTTTTTACCTAGAGCGAAGCCGAAGGGCACTGTTCCCTCTTCCTTCTTCCTTCTTCCCTCTTCCCTCTTCCCTCTTCCCTCTTCCCTCTTCCTTCTTCCCTCTTCCTTCTTCCTTCTTCCTTCTGATCAGGAGTCGATCGCCCATGCAGTCTCAAGCAGTAGCACACAAGCACATATTAAGTACATTTGTCAATAGCCACAGCCAAACAGCCACCTACCTCGACATCGGGAGCGGCCCAACCTTATTGCTGCTTCACGGTTTTTTCGGAGAAAAGACTTGCTGGCTACCCTTAATTGAATTATTGCAATCTCAATTTCGGTGCATCAGTTTAGATATGTTAGGTTTTGGAGAATCCAGCAAACCACAAATCCAATACGACGTAGCTGTAGAAGTTGCTTTTGTGCGGCAAGTTGTACAACAACTAAACATCGAACCATGCGGCATCATCGGACATTCTTTTGGCGGTTGGGTAGCATCTGCATACGCCCTAAAATATCCCAAATCTGTCAGCAGTTTAGTGTTAGCAGCACCTGCGGGAATCCGGGACGACAGTTTTTGCGGTCAGTACGATGCTTTGCGACCATTGCTGTGGGAAACACCCGCCGTTGATTGGGCCTTGCAGCTAGCAAAACCTTTTGCTAGATTAGCGGGGAAAAGTGAGAAATTGCAAGAAATTTCCGGGTGGCGCAGGGAGCTAATGTATCAACCAGTAGCAAGGTCATTTTTAATGAGCCGGATGCGACCAGAAGACGCCGTTGACACAGTAGAAAAAGAAATTCACAAATTGCAAATTCCTACCTTAGTCATTGCAGCAGATAGCGACGAAACAATTCCTCTATGGCACTGTCAAACCTACGCCAATGAGATACCGGGAGCTGAGTTAGCAATTATTCCCAACGCCACTCACGGGTTGCCGCAAACTCAAGCTCAAATTATCGCAAAATTGATTAGTAAATTTTTGGATAATTAAGAAAACCTTTGCAACAAGCGAAATTCTAGAAAATTATGATATGGCACGTTCGACGGTTAGAACACTCTGAATAGCCTTTTCCCCATGCAGTTGATTGCTTATTCTTGTTCTTTTTCCTTCTTTTTCCTTCTTTCTTCTGCTACAAGCAAGCAATAAAAAATAATTGTATTAAAGTATACTACTTTAATAGTAAAGACAGCATATATTACTTGCTGTATTGTACAATTTTTTTTATGGTTATACAATCTTGTATCAGCACGAGCTACAAACATTTAGTTGATTCTGGAGTATTACGAATGGCGGCACTGAGAAACTACTTTAATCTGGAAGAAATTACGACAGCCAGAAAAGTTAGTGCAGCGGTAATTAACATCAGCGGCCGCCAGCGAATGCTTTCCCAGCGATCGGCATTTTTTTGCATGAGGTTAGTTGGCTCTGGGAATGCGCCAGAAAGAGCCAAACTGCGCGGAAATTTGTTAGAGGCGATCGAGCTTATGGAAAAATCTCACCACGATTTAATTCATACTGACAGCAGCATCAACTTGGCGAGTCCCCCTTCACCCACCGTCAAAGCGATGTATTTTGAGGCGCCGCTGTATCTAGACAAGCAACTGCGCGAATATATCGATCGCATAAAAGCATTAGTGCAAGTTCCAGACACCGAACTCAGGCAGGAGAATCCCCATCTACAGTACATTATCGAAGCTGCCGGTGGCGAATTGTTAACAGCTTTCGATGCCGTCGTGAGTCAGTACCAGCAAGAAAGCGAAATCGAACAATTTGAAATCGACCTCAAACAGGTTGAACTTTATCAAGAAAGCTGTGCAGCCACCTCCAAAGCCGAAGCTCAAGCAGCCCAAATCGATCGCGCACTTCGCGAACTCAAGCAAACTCAAGCTCAACTCCTCCACAGCGAAAAAATGTCTTCCCTGGGAGCCCTAATGGCAAGTATCGTCCACGAAATTAATAACCCAGTTAGTTTTATTTACGGCAACTTGAGCCATGCCGAAATTTATACCCAAGATTTACTGAACCTGCTGCGTCTATATCAAGAACACTATCCCAACCCCTGTTCCGAAATAAAAGATCAAATCCAAGACATCGATCTCGAATTTCTAGTTGAAGACTTGCCTAAAGTTATGTCTTCCATGCACATGGGTTCCGATCGCATTCGCGAAATAGTCAAATCCATGGGCAGCTTTTCGCGAACAGATAACACTAACATGAACCTGTGCGATTTGCACGACAGTATTGACAGCACCATCCTAATTTTGCGTAACCGTCTCAATGCTAAAAAAGACCGTCGCGAGATTCAAATAGTTAAAAATTATGAAAAATTGCCTGGTGTAGAGTGTTATGCCGGACAACTAAATCAAGTATTTATGAATCTAATTAGTAACGCGATCGATGCTTTGGACGAGGCAGCAAAAAATCAGCCCGATCCAGCCCTAAGAATTTCGATACGCACAGAACTCGCTGGGCTAGATTGCGTCAGAGTCAGGATTTCTGACACGGGATCGGGAATGACAGCAGAGGTAAAAAAACGAATGTTCGAGCAGTTTTTTACCACCAAGGCGATCGGTAAAGGTACTGGTTTAGGATTATCTATTGTCTACAAAATCCTAGTAGAAAATCACCGAGGAACGCTCAGGTGCGAGTCCGAATTGGGGAAGGGAACCGAGTTTATCATTGAACTGCCAGTACAACAAACTTAAACAGTTGATAAGCATCCAAATTTATGATAAATTGTGGCACGGGCGTCCCGTGAAAATAAGTGTGGCACGGGCGTCCCGTGAAAATAAGTGTGGCACGGGCGTCCCGTGAAAATAATTAATTGTGCTTAAAAATTACACATCACCTACTCCAATTGTAACTTCAAAGTTGGCAATAGCTTTTCTAGATTCTTGAGAGATTTCTGTTGCCAAGGAACATCTTGTGAACCCACTACCAAAAGTTGAATCGTTTTCTTTTTCCGTACACTAATCACAAACTTAGACAGCATATTAATACCAGAACTATTAACAAAATCCAATTTTGTTAGGTTCAAGGTAATAGTAGGCGGTTCGGGATTAGCTACCTCATCTAATAGATCGACGATTGGCTTATAATCTGGCGCTCCATCTAAGCTGAGTTCGCCTTGGAAACAGACTGTCACCGATTTTGGATCGTATTGAATACAGTAGTCTTGACCTTTGATTTCCTGAATATCCATTGTTTTGTCGTTTCCTGAGTGAATTATTGTGGGACAAAAGAATCAGTCGATTTCCATTTTTCGATTTGAGATTGACTCCACAGATCAATTTAGGAGGTTCAACTTCGGTCTAAAATTTGGGGTTAACCACTGAGAAGTGTGGGGGGGGCTTGTATCCATTTGTGAATTCGTCAATCTTAAAAAAATTGAAATTAAACGCTAATTTGAACGATTGTCGTAATAGCTAGCATATTGGAACCATCAGAGATCCTCTCAAATTTCCAACCAATCTTAGCTGAATAGTCATTAATCATCGTCAGCAATCCCAGTCCCGATGTTTCACTTTCAGATTCAGCATTCTTTTCAAGCTGCTGTAAATATAGTTCATCAGAGTCGGAATTAAACAGTTCTGCAATGAATTCCTGCAATTTATTAGCCGCTGGTTGCTGCACATAGTTAGTGGCAAAAATTACGGCAGTCACATCAGATTCTCCTATAAAGTGTATCCCAAACCTTACCTTATGATTGCAATTATCATCAGTAAACTTGATGGCATTTTCTAATAGTTCATTAGCAATGTAGCTCACAGCTCCCTTACTTTGTTTAATCCGTTTCTCGCTGCTAGCATCCTGCTCGTCCACCGGGAGAAAGCTGGACAAATAATCGGCAACAAAATGAGCCGATACCCTATTGTTGCGCCAGCGCTGCTTGATGGGGCGAGAACTTGGCGTAAATGTAAGTTCTAGGGAGTCGTGTTCCGGTGGAAACTGGTCGATGAATTCTCCAAAGACTTGTGTCATAGTTTGTAAACTTCCAGATGTCATTATTTTTCTGCCTCCTGTTAATGTGTCAATGTCACTTCTGGGTAAATTTCCAGACGCCATTCCAGTTAGCGGGAAGACTCTTTTCTAACAATTCTTGGATGCGTCTTAGGTAAATTTGGCTGGGTTTGTCAGCAGGATTTAGCTCTACTATATGTTCAAAACAATCTTGGGCATTAGCAAAATTTCCCTGACAATATTGTTCTAGACCTTCGTCAAAAATAGGCAAAGTTTGAATTTTGAGCGATCGCACAGGTTCTACTTCAACATCTAACACCTCACAAACAGTAATGGCTTCTTGTCTACCTTTGACAATTGCCCGATCCAAAAATCGAATATGATACTTTTCGGGTTGACTCAAACGTTTTACCACATCTCCTGAAATTAATAAAGAGACGCCATAATACTTAGTTAAACTTTCCAGACGAGCCGTGAGATTGACATGATCGGACAGCGCATCAGCTTGCATCCGATTGGCATCTCCAATAATTGCAACCATCGTATCACCGACATGGATACCGATGCCAATATTCAGCGGTATCTCCCCATTTATTTTACGGCTTTGATTTAATTTTTGCAACTGTTCAACCTTCATAATTCCCGCCTGAATAGCATCATCAACGCCGTCGGGAAAAACTGCCATCAGTCCATCTCCCATATACTTGACAATAAAACCGTTGTGCTTGCGAATTTCGGGACTAATTTGCTGTAAGTATGTATTGATGAAATTGAAGTTTTCTTGAGGAGTCATTTGCTCCGCCATCGTTGTAAACGAACGCAAATCCGAAAACATGATTGCCATTTCTTTGCTGACGCGATCTCCAAGCTGGAAATCTACAATGCTTTTCTTTCCAAGAAATTGGAGATATTCATCGGGGACAAAACGTCCGTAGGCTTGCAAAAGTTTCTCTAATTCCTGTTCCCGCGCTTTCACCGTTTGCACCATATGCGAGAACACCTGTGCCAGTTCTCCGAGTGCATCACTGCGGGCTGCAACCTCTGACAATATCTGAGGCTCGAAGCTGTTGTTTTTCACAGCAATAGCTGCATCTATCACCTTTTTTACCTGGTGAATGTAAGTCTGCATTTCTCTATTTTTATGACGGATCTGCTTTTCCAGAGCGGTGGAGTGTTCCGTGATAATGTCTACTAAAGTTTCATAGCTATTTTTTTCCTCTTCGGCTTCCTCAAGTTTTTGCATCAAATCCTGTAGCTGGGTATTGAGTGATTCTGTAGATGTAGATTGTGCTAAATTTATTTTGGGGTTCATAATTTATACTCCCGAATCTGGGAACGTAAAATTGTTTCACTCGCTCGCTGTTCATTACTATAACTTACACGGGCGGCTCTGCAAATCCGGCTTCTGCTTCGATGCTTCGCCACTCAATGAAACAGCGATGTTATAAACCTGGTTGATGACCGTCAATCATAAATTATGCACAAGATTTCCCTGTTGCTTCAATACTAGCAAAGTAATGTCATCAAATACCTTTTGCGCTCCAATGAATTTTCGCAAATCATCGATCGCAGATTGCTTGATTTGTTCGGCGCTCAAATGCCAGTTTTGAGAAACCACAGCACAGAGTCTTTCCAGGCCGTAGAATTGTTTGTGGATATTTCTAGCTTCGGGGATGCCATCAGTGTAAAGCACGACACCATCCCCCGGCTCTAAGTCTACTAAAAGATGACCGATCCAATCTGAAATATCCTCATCTAAGCCTATGGGAAATCCTAAATCCATCATGTCAATGCGTTCAATCTTACCGCCTTTTCGGACTACGAGAGTTTCCTCATGTTGACCGCTAATACTAATTTGGCTGTCTGCGTAATTGAGGAGAGCTAGCGTCAGGTTTTTGTCCGAGTTCATCCGCTGAATATTTTTATAAATAGTGCGGTTCAGGGTATCTAAAAAGCGCACAGGGTCAAGTTCTTTAACTTCCTGGAGAGTGCGAACAGCCGTTTGAGTCATCACCATCAAAATACCACTTTCTAGTCCGTGTCCGGTGACATCACCAATGCAGAGCGTTACCACCCCATCATTAAAAAGTACGTCGTAGTAATCGCCACCAACTTCATCGGCTGCTTCCATAAATCCTGCAATATCTAACTCTGCAATTGCTGCTAATTCCGCTGGCTTTGGTAGAATTAACTGCTGCATTTGTTTGATGATATCGAGTTCTGCACTCATCCGAACATTTTCGTTTTTGAGGCGCTGGTTGAGGGCAGAAATTGCTTGATTAGCTTGAGCAAGTTCGGCAGTACGTTCTTCTACTTTATCTTCTAGAGTTTGATAGAGCAGAGCATTTTCAATGGAGATGGCAGCTTGGGAAGATAGGATTTTTAATACTTCTAATCTATCAGCAGTAAATGCACCGCTGGCGAGACTGTTTTCTAAGTACAGAATGCCGATCGCTTGACCTTTGTTGACAATGGGAGTACACAATACAGATTTGGGTTGGTGCTGAATAATGTAGGGATCTGCTGCAAAGATATTTTCTACAGCAATATCGTTAATTACCAAGGTTTCTCTGGTACGCCAGACGTAGTTAATGGCTGTGATGGGAAGATCTTGGCTTTGAGAAACTGGAATATTTGGCAAATAAGACTGTTTGTCTAAACATTTAGCAACAATCAATAATTTACTATCCCTTTCTAAGATCAGAGAGCCTTTGGATGCACCTGCATTTTCGATCAGTATTCGGATTAAGGTTGATAGCAGTTCCTCGACATTGATTTCTCCCGATATGGCTTGAGAAGCTTTAATTACTGTTTCTAGGTCGAGGAAATTGGAAACATTTTGGCTGCTGGAAGTAATCTCTGCCACAATTGTTTCAGCAATTGTCTCTCCTGTATAAAAAGTGTTGTCTTGTTGGAGAATGGGGCCGAGCAATTGGGAATATTTTTGTTGTAAATCATGGACTTTTGCCTGGGAACCCCAGCGAGCATAAGCGTAGTAAGCGTCTGTTAGATAGACGCGGGCAATTTTATCTTTGCCTAATTCCAGGTAGAATTTAGCTGTAAGTTCGCTGAAGAGTGCTTCTTCTTGAAGGTATTGGTTTTGTTTGGCGGTAGCAATGGCGCGATCGTACAAATCGATGGCTTCGAGCCTGTCTCCCAATATTCGTGCTATTTCTGCTGCTACTAAGTCGTACTTGTGTTGGTAATTCATCGGTGCGTGGAATGCCCAGGTTTGCATTTTTTCCTGATTGGCTCTCACTTGGGTCAAATATTGCGATCGCGCGATCGGCTCAGCATCGGGATACAGCGCCAGCAGGGCTAGGGAATGGTAAAAGTTGTGCTGCGGTACCATCATCAGCGAACCGACACCAACGACATATTGCTCTGCTAGCTGGGCATTTTCTACGGCACTTTCGCGATCGCCAAACAAATAGTTGACAACCAATTTAGCAAAATAAACTCCAAAGAGGGAAGAAACATTATTGGCTGCTAGCAAAACAGGCAGCAGTTCATCTTCATTAAAACTATCGCCAACTAACCGACATTTGTCCTCAGCTAATCCTTGTAAATTTAATGTTAGCTGTCGCCATATCTGGGTATAATAAGTCTGATATTCTTGCTTGGAATTGAGCATTAATTCAAGATATTGGTCGTATTTTAGATCTACAGATGTTAAATCTTCACCGCTAAAGAAGCTGTAGATGCAAAGATACATAGCAGAATAGCAAGCATACTCGATATCGCCGCTTTCTAAACCGCTGTGGACTGCTGACATCAAAGACGGTATTGTCGCTCGACTAGGTTCTTTCCAATGTCTCACGCAAGCATTGTAGACCATTATAACTTTAGATTCAAATTCTGTGGAGGGAAATTTATCTAATACTTGCAAAGATAGTTGACCGTATTGATAGCCTAATTCAATGTCTCCGATTGTTTGACAGATTAAGCTGCAACAAGCATAGGCATAACTAGCAGGTGGAGAGTTTCCGTATTTGCTGCAAATATGTGCCATTGTAAAGACAACGGCTGGGTAAAGTTCTGGACTAGCTAGATAAGCGGCAGATGCGATCGCACATAAAACCCTCAAAGCAGCAATTTTATAACGATCGTTGATTTCTGCCAGATTAGCTAAAGCGGGTATCTGCACCACCGCCGGCAGTTGTGTTTCCAAAGCAACACCCAGCATTCCCAGAACTTGCAATCCAGTATCCACTGCCGATTTCATCTGATTTTGGGCAATATAAGACTGAATTTGCGCTTCGTAAACTCGGAATTGATCGAGGAGATTGTGCGATCGAGATAGAACTATTTGGGCCAGTTGGTGCGATAAATCGAAATTGGTATTCAAATATTCGGCTGCAACCGCTTCTACATAAAGATCGAGCGTCAAGTCGTATAAATTCGTCCAGCTATCATCTGGTAGCAGATTTCTGCCGGTAGTTAAGTAATCAACAGCAGCAGCATAAGCTGTGGAATTTTTAGCTTTGCGCCCAGCAATTAAATTCAAGGAAGCTAGTTGATGTCTTTCGGTGCGATCGCAAATTAAGTCCACTCCCATGTTCAAGTGGTTGACAATATCAAATATCCGCTCTTCCGTAGGGGCGGTGGATGGTGCGTGCCCGCCCTTGTGCAGCAGCAATCTGCCAATTTTCAGGTGAGTTGACTGCTTTGCGTCGTCTGGAATCAAAGAATAGGCGGCTTGTTGAACGCGATCGTGCAAAAATTTGTAACTTGGCAATTGACGATCGGCAACAGGCAATTGTGCAGACTCCCGATCGTCTGCAAAAAATTTGTAAACTTCGCTTTGCGGTAAAATTAAGCCTTCTTGCAATGCTTTCCACAAGGAGGCTGCGGTGTCTATTTGAGAATTTTCGCAGACTAGCGCTAAAGTTTCTAAATCAAATTGGCTACCAATACAAGCAGCTAATTTTAAAACATCTTGAGTAGCGATCGGCAATTTCTGCAAGTTATTCGCAACAAACTCGACTACATCATCGCTGACTGCCAATTCTCTGATTTTAGTAAGATCGCACTGCCAACCACCCCTATCTCCCCCTGGCAATCGGGATGCAAAATCGAAATAGATTAACTTATCTTCGTGGAGTTTCTTGAGGAATTGATTGCTAAAAAAAGGATTTCCATTAGTTTTTTTGAAAATGATTTCTGTCAAGGAAAGAGCTCTGTCGATCGCACAACTTAAAGCATCAGCAACCAGACGATTCAAGTCAAATATTGAAAGTGGCGCGAGAGTAATTTGATTAATTATAGTGCCCGAGCGAGCGCTCCCCTGTTTTTGTAGAGAAGATGAACCCCCACCTAGCTTGCGAATCTCTGATAAAGTCAGCATTAATGGATGAACCTTGGACACTTCATTATCTCGATAGGCGCCAATTAGCAACAAATGTTGACCTTCTGATTCGCCCACCAACAATTGCATTAATTTCAGAGATCCTGAATCTGCCCATTGCAAATCATCTAAGAAAATGACTAAGGGGTGATTTTTGGTAGCAAAGACACGAAGGAACTTTTGAAATAATAGATTGAAGCGATTTAGTGCAGAATTTGGTTCTAGTTCCGGTACAACAGGTTGCTTGCCAATCAGCAGTTCTAATTCTGGGATAACATCAATAATTACCTGAGCATTATCCCCTAAAGCTGACAAAATTTGGGCTTGCCACTGCTGAACGCGAGCAGCACTTTCTGTCAGCAATTGCCGCATAAAACTTTGCAGAGCTTGTACCCATGCCGAAAAGGGAATATCGCGCTTGAATTGGTCAAATTTCCCTTTGATAAAGTATCCCCGCTGCTGAACTATGGGCTTGTGAACTTCGTTAATCACAGCGGTTTTGCCAATCCCAGAAAAACCCGTTACCAGCATGATTTCGGTAGTAGCTGTACGGGGGATTTTATGCGGTTCTCGGCTGTTAGAAGAGGAAACCTCCAAATCGGATGCTGGGGGATTTTCCTGGAGACAGGCAACGCGCCCGAAGGCTGCTAATAGGCTCGAAACTTCGCTTTCTCTGCCATAAAGTTTTTCTGGAATCACAAAGCATTCGGAAATGTCTCTGCTGCCTAATTCAAACAGTTGAATAGTGCCACAATCTGAGTATTCTTTTAAGCATTTTTCTAAATCGTGTTTGATACCAAAAGCTGTTTGATAGCGTGCTTCCGCTGTTTTAGCCATCAGTTTTAGCACGATGTCATTCAATACTTGGGGGATGGCAGGATTTAGGGCGATCGGGGGAATTGGATGGCGAGCAATGTGACAGTGAACCAACTCAATCTGCTCCTTAGATTGGAATGGCAATTGTCCTGTCAACAGTTCATAAAAAGTTACTCCTAGCGAGTAAAAATCGGTGCGGTAGTCAATCCCACGATTCATTCTGCCAGTTTGTTCGGGAGACATATAAGCTAATGTCCCTTCCAAGATATTGGGGTTTTTGATTTCTTGATTTTCCTTAGGCAAAAACGATGAGATGCTAAAATCTATAAGTTTGATTTCTTTGGTTGTAGGGTTGATTATAATATTCTGTGGTTTGATATCCTTGTGAATAATGCCGCTGCGATATATTATTTCTAATGTCGAGCAAATTTGAATGGCTATTTGCAAAAAGATGGCTAGGCGATTGGTGAATTTACCCTGGACTCCAAAAGCATCGTTGGTGATGTATTCAGCCAGAGAAATACCGCCAAAGTCCTCCATTACTAAAGCAAAACCGTTACGATATGTTTCCAGACTTAAATGTTTGACTATACCGGAATTATCAATATTTTTGGCAATGGTGTACTGATTGCGAAACTGCACCAGTTCGGTGAAAGTCGGATACTCAGACTTGAGCAATTTGATGACTACTGGTCGATTGTCTGATTCCGAAAAACCTCGATAAACCAAGGTTCGGGTGCCGGAGTAGAGTTGTTCGCTCATGCGGTAGCCGGGAATTGAGATCGGGGTCATAGTTGCTAAATCCTAGTCAGCTTTTGGTTTAAGAGGACTTACGCACTCCGACCTTCATAACCGGGTTTTTTACCTAATCCGCTGGCTACAACCTCTGTATTGTAGTAAAAAAACCCGGTTTCTGGCTGCCTGCGCGTAAGTTATGTTTAAGCACTATCAAACTTGTTTGTGTTCATTATTTATTAGTTTACTACTGCTCCCAAGATTTCGGGAAGATTTGACAAAAAATAATGATATGTCGAGCGCTAACCATCGCACGTCTCATGAATTTTGTTAAAAATCTTTGAAGCGCTTGCTTCCGGGAAGCGGGAGCCTGTTCCAGTCACATCTGGGATATCCAGCTTCCTGTTGGTTGAATTCCCTACAAATTTATTAGTGCATCGCTATTTGTTTTGTCGGAAAGGGTACAATAATAGCGATCGAGTATGTTGGGCTTGAACGATGAAACATAAATGGCGATCGGGACTATTTGGTGTCATTTTCAGATTACCAACATTGTATCCAGAACACTCTATGGGATAGACAGGACTTAATCCTTTTTTTTAAGAACCACCAAGGTAATGTCATCAAAAACCTTTTGTTCTCCAATAAATCCCCGCAAATCTTCAATGGCTGATTGCTTAATTTGTTCGGCGCTTTTATGCCAATTAATCGAAACCACTTCACAGAGTCTTTCAATTCCGTAGAATTTTTTGTTGATATTTCTGGCTTCGGGAATGCCATCGGTATATAGCACCACCCCGTCCCCCGGTTCTAACTCTACTACAACCTGGTCAATCAACTCTGAAATGTTTTCGTCTAAACCAATCGGGAATCCCAAATCCATTGTATCTATCCGCTCGATTTGACCGCTTTTTCTAACGACAATAGTTTCCTCATGCTGGCCACTGATGCAGATTTTGCCATTGGCATAATTGAGGATAGCAAGCGTCAAATTCTTATCTGAATTCATGCGCTGAATATTTAGATAAATAGTGCGATTAAGAATATCTAAAAAGCGCACCGGATTTAATTCGGGCATTTCGTGAAGAGTGCGGACAACCGCTTGAGTCATTACCATCAAAATACCGCTTTCTAAGCCATGTCCGGTGACATCGCCGATGCCAATAGTCACCACACCTTCAGTCTGGAGAATATCGTAATAATCGCCACCTACTTCATCGGCTGGTTCCATGAATCCGGCAATATCTAAGTCTTCAATTGCCTCCATTTCTTGGTGTTTAGGCAAAATCAACTGCTGCATTTGTTTGAGGATGTATAGTTCGGCACTCATCCGCATATTTTCGGCTTTTAGTCGGTGATTGAGCGTCACAATTTCGGCGTTAGCTGTGGCGAGTTCAGTGGTGCGTTCTGTAACTTTATCTTCTAGAGTTTCAAAGGATTCTTTGAGTTGTCCTGCCATGCTGTTAAAGGAGTTGGCAAGTTTTTTTAGTTCCATGAGGGAGCTAGTTTTTACCTGTCTGTCGAGAGCGCCGTTAGCCATGTCTTCCGAAGCTTGGGTGATGGCTTCAATGGGGCTAGCAATCCAGCGGGCTGTGAAAATTCCAATTGCCGTTGCCACAGTAAATGCGATCGCACACAATAGAATTGTGGTGCGGGTATTGGCATTAATTTTATCCATGAAATCAGATTCTGGAACCACCGTTACGATCGGCCAGTCCAACCCAAACTTGTCTTTCCACGGAGCAACGAGGACAAAGTAATTTTCACCTTTAATTTTAATATTAATTTTTTGGCTATTTTTAATATTTTTAAAGCTACCGAACCGTTCTTGCAACGCTTTAGTAGCAGCTTGGATCGCAGGATCGGAGATGTTGAGAGCGCTAAAGCGTTTGACTTGATTATTTACCTTGATAAAAGAGGGTTGTGGGCCAGAATTTCCAATCAATTGTCCGTCTCGTTCCATGATGAAAATTCGCCCGGATTTGCTAAAGTTTAAGTTGTGCAGAAATGTAGTAATATTGGATAGTTGTAAATCGACCCCGATCACTCCGATTAGCTTGCCCTTGGCATACATGGGACGCATTGCCCCTACAGCAATAAAGTTAAGCTCATCTAGCGAATAAACAGAAGTCCAGATAGGTTTCCCGGCTTGAGCTGCCTGAGTGTACCATTCTAATTTCACGGTATCGTAAGGAGCAACCTGTGTTACCTTAATTCGATTGCCCTGGCGGTCGGTTAAATGGGCGTTAATTTTCCAGTTTGTCCTTGCTGAAACTTCGGCAATGCTGATGCCTTCTCCCGGTCTTACTGGCCCAGCACCAATGAAGCGTCCATCTGAAAGTCCATAGGAAATGAAGCCAAGATTATCGAATGCTTGCACCTGTTTCCAAAAATAAAGTCCCGCAATATCTAAGTTATTTATGTCGAGCAATCTGGTTTCGATCGCATCGATATTGATTTGATTAATTTGATGGGGAGTTAAGAGATAGTCATCTAAGTGCCGATAAGTGCGATCGCTCACCTGAGTCATTAACTGGTTAGCCAAATGCGTTACCGCTTGTTGTCCGTTGCGGAAGGAAAGATAACCGACTAAGCCAACTGCTGCAACGATTTGCAGGACAAAGGGAACTACGAGGGCGGTGCGGAGGCGAAATTGCCAAAGGGTGGAGGCCATATAGCTTTTCTCAGATAGATGAGGTACAGGTTCAGATTTGAGATTTTAGGGTGCATCTCACTTTTGAAGAGGGCGAAGTATGACCGCATATAAATTATTAGTTATAATCTCATATTGACTGCGGTCATGCTTCGCCCCTACGGATATATTCGCTTGCATTGAGATGCACCCTTCCATTTTTTGCTTTGAGATTGGGGAATTGAGGAATTGTTAATTAACTGCCGAGAGTACCTCAGCTCAATAGAAATGCTACAATAGATAGGTATCTTCAACGGACGGAATTACGTTTTAAAAGCTCTAGCTACAGTTTATGAATTTTTGTGACGGTATTAAGGGGGACTAATAATGTTATCCTATCAAAAATTCTACCAACATCAACAAATCAGCGTTCATCAGCGGTTAAAATAAAAACAAAAATAAATACCAAACAAAAATGCAAATTAATCAAGCCCTCCACAGCGCCCTGCTCGTTTCCAACCTCGAAAAATCCCAACACTTTTACAGCAATGTATTAGGACTGCAAAAAATCGATCGCGAATTAAAATTTTCCGGAATCTGGTATCAAATCGGTAACTTCCAGATACACCTAATTCTAGCGGCAACAATTATACCAGATGCCGTAGACCATGAGAAATTGGGGCGCAATCGACATCTAGCGTTTGCTGTGGCTAACTTAGAGGCAGCCAAAGAGCAATTAATCGCTCACAATTGCCCCGTACAAATGAGCGCGTCAGGTCGATCGGCATTATTTACCCAAGATCCAGACGGGAATATCATTGAACTCAGCGAGTAACAGATGAAAATCATCGCCTACTCTTACACCGAACCGCTGCTAGAAGCCGCACCAGCAGCCGAAATTTGGGGCCAAGAGGTCGATCGCACCTACCAAGACTTAGGAGGGCGCCAGCAACTCCAGCAACTGCTAAAAGACTGCCAAACAGAACCAGTCAAATACCTGCTAATTCAGCGTTTTGAAGAACTCGGCGACACAGTACAGCAAGTGTGCGCCCACCTCGAACAACTAGAAAACCTCGGCATCCAACTAATTGTCACAGACGAAAAACAAACAGAAAATAGAGTTAATTTGCTCAAACTCCTCGCCGAACTCCAGCGCAGCCAACACAGCCGCAGCATTCGCAAAGGACACGCCCGCAACCGCATCAAATCCCTTCCCCCACCCGGAAAAGCCCCCTACGGCTATCGGCGCGGCAAAGACAAATATGCGATCGACAAAACCGCCTCCCCCGCCGTCAAAGACTTTTTTGAACACTTTCTCATCTACGGTTCCCTGCGCGGTTCCGTGCGCCATTTAGCAAAGAAATACAACAAAAAAATCTCCGTCAGCACAGGCCGCCGCTGGCTGACAAATCCCGCCTACCGAGGCGATTTAGAATATCAAAACGGTGAAGTAATTTCTAACACCCACGTCCCGATTATTTCCAGAGAAGAAGCCGCCCAAGTAGACAGATTGCTGCGGCGTAACAGTCGCCTTGCTCCCCGCAGCGCCAGCGCCCCGCGTTCCCTCGCAGGTTTAGCAATTTGCGCCGAGTGCAAATCGTCCATGACAGTTGCGAAAGTCACAGCCTACCGCAAAGACAAAGAATACCTTTATTTGCGACCGATTAACTGTTCCCAACAGCCTAAATGCAGCGGCATTTCCTACGAAGAAGTGTTGCAATTAACCATAGCAGGGATTTGTCGCGATTTGCCCGATGCGATCGCCCAGTTGCAAATGCCGGACATCCAAGGAATCAAAGCCGGAATTGCCGGGGCGATCGCATCTAAACAAAAAATTATAGAACAACTTCCCGCCCTGATTGAAAGCGGCATTTTGGACGCAGAAACGGCAGATTTGCGATCGTATAAAATCCGCACAGAAGTTGCAGAACTGCAAAGTAAATTAGCGAAAATGCCCCCCGTAAATTTGCGAGAAACTGCTCAAACTGTTTCTCTTCCCCAATTTTGGCTGGATTTGTCGGAATCGGAACGCAGGTTTTATTTTCGAGAGTTTATCGATCGCATTGAAATAATTCGGGAAAATTCAGAAGTGGATCTGCAAATTATTTTTATTTTTTAATATTGAAAAATTGACAATTAACAATTCATATCATTGTCGATAGAATGAGTTTGTAGTGAGGACTTTAGTCCTGGCAATCGAAGGAATAAAGTAGTAGTAGGGTGCGTCAGGCACGGATGGCGGACTACCTAAAAATTAGGCTAATCGCTGACGCACCCTACAATATCTTAGACTATTAACTGTCAACTGTCAGGGGTTTTAACTGTCGATCGCACTGCTGCACAAAAGAGGTAACTACAGAGTGATAAAATCGGTAGCGGTGAGAGCATTCGCAGCAACACCGTTAAGCTTCGCTAACAACTGATTGCTACCTGTGACGCTAATCAAGGCTTGATTGTTGCTAGATGTAATGCTGAGTTGATTGAAACTCAAACCGGGAGCCAACCCAATTAAATCCTCGCCCTTGCGGAAATCAGTAATGATGTCACTACCCAAACTTTGATTTAGTAGAAATACATCATTTCCCGAACCGCCAGTCAAAGTATCATCTCCTATATCCCCGGAAAGGAAATCGGAACCAGCACCGCCAGCGAGGAGATCGTTACCCTTACCGCCGAAAAGCGTATCGTTACCAGTATCGCCGCAGAGAAGATCGTTTTCATCGTTACCAACCAGCAAGTCGTTGCCAATACCGCCATCGAGACTGTCGTTTTCTTTGCCGGCATAAACCGTGTCATTTCCTGCCCCACCAAACAGCAAGTCTGTACCTTCATTACCAAACACAAGATCGTTGCCGTTGCCAGCATTAATTGTGTCATTTCCTAAGTTGCCTAACAGGTTGTCG
>NZ_JAEQDD010000113.1:0-34512 GCF_020737885.1 Microcoleus sp. PH2017_34_RAT_O_A
AATTCCCAATTCCCAATTCCCAATTCCCAATTCCCAATTCCCAATTCCCAATTCCCAATTCCCAATTCCCAATTCCCAATTCCCAATTCCCAATTCCCATTACCAATTCCCAATTCCCAATTCCCAATTCCCAATTCCCAATTCCCAATTCCCAATTCCCAATTCCCAATTCCCCATTACCCATTACCCAAATAACATATGGCTATGAAATCGGTAATCCTTTCTGAACAAGCAGTCATTCTGGAAAAACCAGCGATTTGGTCGCGCTTGTTTTTGTGGACGATCATGCTGATGACCACTTCTGCCGTAGTTTGGGCTTATTTTGCTAGCGTAGAGCAAGCTGTCCCCGCTGTCGGCCAATTGGAACTCAAAGATGGTGCTAGAGACATCCAAGCGCCTGCTACGGGCGCTGTGGTGAGGCTGCACGTCGAAAATGGCGATCGGGTAGAAAAAAACCAGCCCCTGCTCACTTTCAACCCCCTTGCACCCAGTGCTGATTTAACATCGATTAAGAAAACTAAAGAAGCGCTGGAAAAGGAAAATAAATTTTACGAAGATGTCGTCAGCGGCAAAGTTCAAGGCCCTATTCCTTCCAACCTAGAATCCACAATCAAAGACAGACAGAGCCTTGCTGCACAAAATCAAGTGCTGCAAGCTTTGATTGACGAGCTGTACCTTAACCGGGGAGCCAGCGGAAATTTTGATGCCACCCAGCAAGGACTGTATGTTAATTATCGATCGGAATTTCTGTCTCGGGTAGCCGCCGCCCAAGGGCAAGTTCAGGAGTTGGACAAACAACTCAAGCAAGCTGAAAATGCTGAGAAAGCCGCCGGCGATCAAATGACGGTAGCGCAGCAACAATTGGGTTTTGCTCAGAACCAATTAAATTACTCTCAGCAGCAGTTAGCTTCTTCCCAAGAGCAAGTCAAATCAGCTCTGGCTCAGAAAGATTTGGCTGACGAACAGTTAGCCAAATCCCAACAAGTATTGAAGTCCAATCAAGGCATTTTGGGCAGACTAGGCCCGCTGGTAGAGCAAGGAGCGATCGCTGAACTGCAAAGAGAAAAACAGGAACAAGATGTTTTCAGAGGCCAAAGCGACGTTCTGAAACAGCAAGATCAAATCAAACAGCGCGAAGGCGAAATCAACGCCCGCAAAGGCGAAATCAACACCCGCCGAGGTGAGATAAATACACGCCGAGGCGAAATTAATGCGCGTCAAGGTGACATCCAAAAAATTACCGCTGAAGTACAGCGCCAGCAAGGAGAGCAAGCGCGCATTCAGGAGTCGATCGCCCGCGCCCAAGAACAGTTGAAAAACACCAAGGATGCCTGGGCCAAAGAACTTTACAGCAAAATTGCTGAAAACCAGAAACAAATTGCCAGCAGCGATTCTCAACTCAGCCGTTTTAAAGTAGAAAACCTGAAAAAGCTGTCCGAAGTAAATGCTCAGCTAGAAAAAGCCCAGCAAGTCCGCGATACTCAAATTATGAAGGCTCCCGTATCCGGCGTTATCTTCGATTTGAAACCTTCTAAGAAGGAGAATGCGAAGTTGGATCTAGCTAAAGATCCGATATGCCAATCCATTATTAACTCAGTGGTGAAGCCGGGAGAACCGCGCCCCAAACGCTGCGAAGAAGCTTATTACGAAGCGCAGCAAACAGAGAAGCTGCTCAAGGTTTTGGATGATGAAAACGGCTTGCAAGCAGTTGTTTACCTGGAAAATAGCAACGTAGCTCTTGTTTTGGATGGTATGAAAAACAAGCGAGAAAAATTAGAAAAATATCACGGCAAACAATTAGATGGAGAAAAGATTGACTGCGAAAAAGGTAAAAGCTGCCTGTGTCCTGAGAAGGAAGTTAATAGAGAGAAATTGGGTTTGACAAAATACCAATGCGTACCTGTGGATATAAATGTTGAAGCTTTCCCTGCGCTGGAGTTTGGTACTGCTGAGGGTGAAGTGAAAGAGATTAGCAGCGATGCTGAACCTCCTACTGAACTCCGGAAATACTACGCTTTCAAAACCAAAATTAAGCTGAAGACTCAAAAGTTTATTTTGAACAAGGGCAAGCCAAATGAACAGGAAGTTAACTTGCAGTCGGGAATGGCGGTAAGTTCTAATATCAATATCGGCAAGCGAACTGTTTTGCAGATGTTTATCAACCGATTTACTGGCAAACTGGATACATTCAAGACTGTTAAGTAATTCGGTTAACAGAATTGAATAGGACTAAAGTCCTCACTACAAACTTGATGACTGGTTTGTAGTGAGGACTTTAGTCCTAATTAGCCCGGTTCGTACTGAGGACTTTAATCCTAATTCCCCCAAATTATGAGGACTTGCATTCCTCACTACAAACATGATGAGAATGATTTAACGATATTAATATAAAATAGTGATGGCAATTGGTGCGATCGCACATTCATGAAAAAAAGTATTTTATTTACGCTATATCTGATTCCTGTTGTCCTTTTAATCGGGTTTGTAGCCACTTTTAGCGTTAACGTACCCATTGATGACGAGTGGAGGTTGGCTAGCCTGTTTGAGAAAATAGCTCAGGGAAGTGTAACGTTTAACGATTTTTGGGCTTTGCACAGCAACCACCGCATAGTCTTTCCGAAATTAATTATCGCTGTGCTGGTTTTTGCTTCCAGATGGAATATTAATTATCAGTTGTGTCTCAGCATCGGTTTGGCTGGTATAACTTTTATGACTATGTACAAGTTATCCTCGATGCAGGTTAAGAATGTTGGGGATAATTTGTGGCATTTAGCTAATATTTTAACTTGTATTTTACTTTTCTCCCTGGTTCAACATGAAAACTGGCTTTGGGGATTTCAATTAGCTTGGTTTTTTGTAAATCTGTGTTTTATAGCTGCGGTGTATGCGCTGGTTTCAACTCACAAATTATTGCCTAATATTAGAATTTCTATTGCTGCTATATTCTGTTTTATTGCTAGTTTTTCTCTGGCTCAAGGTTTGCTATCTTGGTTTGTGGCGGTTCCGGCTGTGGTGGCTTTGGAGGGAAATCGAGTACAGAAAAAAAGAAGATTAATTGTATGGATATTGCTGTTTGCAGCAACTTGTGCTATTTACTCAATTGATTATCATCCTAGCCGTAAAACAAGTATTATTGCATTGTTGAATAAGCCGCTGGTGGTAATTGATTATTTTTTGAGTTTATTGGGTTCGCCAATTGTTAGATCACCTGGACTTTCTGCATTTGTAGGATTGGTAATATTTGCAAGTTTTGGATTTTTTGTATGGCATTTTGGGAAGAAGATTCTATTAACTAATTTGGGATTGGGTGGGGACGGGCAAGATGCCCATCCCACAATTGATTTGGGATTGCTACATCAGGCCTTGCCTTGGCTGTCAATAGGTTTGTTTTCGGTTTTGTCGGCTTTGTTTATTACGGCTGGTAGGGCGGAATTTGGGGCAATTCAGGCGATCGAATCTTCTAGATATACGACTAATTCGATTTTGCTGTTAATTGCTTTGGTTCAGCTAGGACAATTGTTTATTCGAGAAACAAAAGCTCTGTTGAAATTCAACTATAAATTGATTTTTAGAGGAGTTTCAGGGCTATTAATTGGTATAATTATTGTTAATTCTCAGCAGGCGATCGTCCAAACTAGCTCTGCACTTATTTACAAACAAGGCGCTCAAGATTGTTTGCAGTTAATTAACTATCTCGAACCGTCGAAGTTTTTCAACAATTCGCCCGAAAGCTGTTTGAGAGTGTTGAGTAAAAAAACTTGGCTGGTGAGAGAAGGCGCTGCAATTATCGATAAAATGGGTTGGAGAAAGTTCGCCAAAAATGTAGATTTTATTCCTAATACCAAGAAAGTTTACGGCTATTTAGACAAACCTCCAACGGGCGATAAATTATTGAAAGCTGCTGGTTGGGCGGTTTTGCCAGACAATAGGAAACAGCCGAATATTGTACTGCTATCTGTCGGCGATAAAAAATCTTTTTTTGCTAACGCTTATGTAAATTTGGACAGTCCCGATATTGCTAAGACTTTGAAATCACAGTTGTACAATAATGCGAGGTGGGCGGTTGATGTGTCTGGTGGCGATTTAGCGATCGCCCAAACCGATATCAAAGCTTGGGTGTATAATCCTGTTGACAACCAGTTTGTCAGGTTGCGCGGCGGTGCTAGGGTAACAGTGGAGGATAAAGAGTGAAAATTTCTGTGATTATACCAGCCCACAATGAAGAGGGCTGTTTGGAAGGTACTGTGCGGGCTTTAGCCCAGACGCTCGATTTAGAAGGGATTGAGCACGAAATTTTGATTGTGAATGACAATAGTAGCGATCGAACTATTGACATTTGCCAGGAATTGTCAGAGACTTTTGGCACAGTTAGATACATCAACAATCAACCTCCCAACGGTTTCGGATTTGCCGTGCGTCGGGGTTTGGCGGAATTTGAAGGCGATGCTGTGGCGATTGTGATGGCGGATGCTTCCGACGATCCCGTAGATTTGGTAGCAGGATACCGTCAATTGCAAGCAGGATATGATTGCGTTTTCGGTTCCAGATTTATCAAAGGCGGCTTTGTCGTTGATTATCCAATTCACAAGTTAGGAATTAATCGCTTAGCAAACTGGTTTGTCAAAAGTATTTTCGGCTTGCGTTACAACGATGTCACGAATGCTTTTAAACTATATCGCAGAGAAGTGATTGAAGGTATACAACCGATTTTGAGCCATCACTTTAATTTGACTGTCGAACTTCCCCTAAAAGCAATTGTCCGGGGTTTTTCCTATACGGTGATTCCTCTGAGATGGTACAATCGGACTGCTGGTATTTCTAAGTTGAAAATAAAAGAGATGGGAAGCCGGTATTTGTTTATTGTCTTGTATGTCTGGCTGGAAAAACATCTCTCTCGCGGCGACTACCACCGAACAAGAAAGATGAATGAGTTAAAAGCAGTTGACACTTGATAGTTAAGTATGGGAATTAAACCATTTATGCGTAAGGGGATCGGGCTTTATTCATGAGGTTATTTACCAGAAAGAATTGGTTGAAAGCCCCAAGTCTTTGAGGGAGAAATTAAAATCAGACTATTCATTACTCCAATCCTCGGACTTAAGGGTAGAGGTCGCTCTCAAACTGTCAACTGTCAACTGTCAACTGTCAACTGGCAACTTATAGCGGTTCTCAGAAAGATTCGCGGACGTTGTTGGGCTTAAGCCCTCTTAATTTAGTGGTTATGTAAGGATTCAGTCATACCTCATCTTTTTGAGAAAGGCTATAGATAACGGGCGCAACCTGCGAAATGATTACGAAAAAATGGTCAAATAGCTCAAAAGTGCGATCGCGCGGTAAAATTTAACTTAGGAGGCTATGGGGAAATTTGGTTGAAAAGATATACTAAATTGAGAGGATTAAGTCATGGTTTTTACAGCCCAAGAAATGGCAAGATTGATGCCAGATGCCAGTCAACTTGAAAGTGATGAGCCAGAAATGGAAAGTTCCCTACATTATATTCAATTAGCATTATTAGTTGCCTGTTTGGAATGGCAATGGCGCGATCGCAATGACTTTTTTGTTGGAGCAAATCTGACGGTTTACTACAGCCAGCAACAATTGAAAAATCGGGATTTTCGCGGTCCTGATTTTTTTCTGATCGCCGATACCGAAAAACGTCCGCGTCGTTCCTGGGTAGTTTGGGAAGAAGAGGGGAGATATCCCGATCTAATTATAGAATTGCTATCTAGTTCTACCGCCAGAGTCGATCGCAACGAAAAAAAGATATTATATCAAAATCGGTTTAGAACGCCCGAATACTTTTGGTTCGATCCTGAAGATTTGGAATTTGCTGGTTTTCGTTTAATTGGTCAAGAATATCAAGCTATTCTTGCCAATGAATTTGGTAGATTGTGGAGTGAGGTACTAGAATTATATCTGGGAATTCACGATGGGAAATTGCGTTATTTTACCCCAGATGGTGAGTTAGTTGCTACGCCAGAGGAAGCTGCACTGCAAGCCCAAGAGCGAGTCGAACGTTTAGCAAATCAGTTGCGGGCTTTGGGCATTGAACCAGAATAGCTGTCAAAATTAATTGACAGATGATTAAGTTTTAATGCGAGACATATAGCCTTTCTCAGATAGGTGAGGTACGTTGTTGGGCTTCAGCCCTCTTATATTTATTATATAGTAAGCGAGGTCGCATCAAAAACTCCATTTACAGTCATACCTCATCTTTTTGATAAAGGCTATACCTCAACACAATTTAACAGCAGTAATTAATCCTCTAAGAAAGTTGAGTCAATGCCTGAGAGAATTTTAATTGTGGGCGGTGCGGGTTTTATCGGCAGTTGTTTGGCAATTGGCCTGAAGAAACTTCACCCGGAATGGCAAATAATTTGTTTGGATAACCTGCGCCGCCGGGGTTCGGAATTGAATTTGCCTCGGCTTAAAAGTTGCGGAATTCAGTTTGTTTACGGGGATATTCGCACGGCGGCTGATTTAGATCCAGTTGCACTCAATGCTGATTGTATTATAGATTGCGCTGCGGAGCCTTCTGTGCTGGCGGGTTTTAGTTCGCCTCAGTACGTTTTGCAGACAAATTTGCTGGGTACTGTAAATGTTTTGGAGTTGGCGAGACAAACTGGTGCGAGTTTATTGTTTTTGTCTACAAGTCGAGTTTATCCGATCGCCTCTGTCAAGTCTATCAAGTTATTGGAGTTGGATGATAGATTTGCGATCGCCCCAGAGCAAACATTACCCGGTATATCGGAGTTAGGCATATCAGAAGATTTCCCACTAAAAGGACACCGCTCGCTTTACGGAGCAACTAAATTAGCGTCGGAATTGCTGATTGAGGAGTACAGGGAAGCATACAACGTGCAGGCAATTATCAACCGCTGCGGGTTAATTACCGGTGCTTGGCAAATGGGGAAAGTAGATCAGGGAGTTTGCGGTTTGTGGGTGGCGGCTCACTATTTTCAAAGGTCGCTTAATTATATCGGTTTTGGCGGCAGTGGTAAACAAGTTAGGGATTTGCTGCACGTTGAAGATTTGCTGAGATTAGTCAATTATCAGTTGGAACATTTTGCTGAATTTGATGGTGAAGTGTTTAATGTTGGTGGCGGTTTGAACAACAGTCTTTCTTTAGTTGAAGCAACTGAATTGTGCCAAAAGATTACGGGAAAGTCTATTACAATTAATCCGGTTTTGGAGGGACGGGCGGGGGATATTCCGATTTTTATTACCGATTCTTCTAGGGTGATGGAGAAGACTGGATGGCAGCCTATGATTGGGCCGGAGGCAGCTTTGCAGGATATTTATGATTGGATTGCTGCTAATGAAGTGGTTTTAAGTTCGATTTTGTAGGGATTTTTCAATCGCAGATTTTTAATAGTAAGGTGCGTCGCTAAGATAATTTTTGAACCTAGTTGAGTGACTGCAAGCGACGCACCCTACCGCGAAATTTCATCCCCGTCTAAAATTCCCACCATTACTTTAAATAAATCGTCTAAATCGTCAGGTACTCTAAACAAATGAGTGTCTTGGAAAATAGTTTGCTGATTTCGATCTAACTTGCCAAATCGCCAGACATCTCCCATTGTCACAGCACCGTAAAATATATTTTGGTCTTCCACGTGCGACATAGCAATTAATTGTACAGCTAGTTGAGTAAATCCTCTAGTCATATCGTCGTTTTTTGCTTCAATAACTAGCAACTCTTGATTTGACTTCACGAGATAATCTAAATTTCCCTTTAACCAGCTATTAACGTTGAGAGTATACTCAAATCGCAGTTGACATTGACAGTATCGGATCAGATCCAGAAGTACAGGGGATACTAAGGATTCTCTTCTAGCTATTTCGCTGCTGAGACTGACTAAGGGAAGGATATCTTCTATTTTATCTCTCAGCTCTATCAGTCTATCTAACTGTCTAGTTGTTTTCGGTAAAGATAACCTTCCTTTGCTTAGTGAGTAATCAAATTCTGCTAAAATTTGATCGGTTTCATAAGGTAAGTCAAAGTATGAACGAAAGGTATATTCTCGACCTTCCTGTAAGATTTTTTGCTTGGTCATAAAAACACTCGGTAAGTGGGAAACGAGCGTGGCTTTAGCCCGCTCGAGGAAAACGACCAGGCGGTTTCAACCGCCTTGAATCCCCCTTGCGAGGGAGAGGGGTATGGTTGCCCCTCTAGGGAGATCTGGTTGTCTCCAGACCCTTTCGGGTAATGTTCGCCTCGACCTGGTTATAAAGGCTTGTTATACCTGCAACACTGTAAAGCGTGACTTTAAAACTGTTTAATTGCAGATGACAGAGCGGAAAACTGGCGTCGCATTCGCCGGTGTCGTGACCGGTGGGGGACGTCTCCTCAGAAGAGGGGTCTGGTCAGAACAGCTTGCAATTTCTTACAAGCTCAGTGGCGTTGATTCCCTGAGTTCCTGACAGTGTTTTCAATCACAATCTGTTTATTTGTACATTATATATCAATTTTTCTAAGCCGGTCGAATGAGTAATTTCCTGTCCTTAACAAAATTCATCATTTATCCCCAAACTTCTGTCAAATCCAAGACAAAACCAGGCAACACATCTTCGCCGGACAAAGTTGCAGGATTTTCCAGCAATTCTAATTCTTGGTTCTGTCTGTAAATCTCCACTTTTCTGTTTTTTCTATCTATCAACCAACCCAACCGCACCTGGTTTTCCATGTATTCTTGCATTTTATCTTGCAGCGGTTTGATTCTGTCAGTTTTAGAACGGAGTTCCACCACAAAATCTGGGCTTAACGGAATAAAACCTTCTTTTTGTTCTGGGGTTAGTGCATCCCACCTTTCTTGACACACCCAAGCTGCATCGGGAGAGCGATCGGCCCCATTTTGCAGGTGAAAACCAGTAGAAGAATTAAATGCTTTACCGAGTCTAGTACGCCGATTCCACAGCCAGATTTGCCCTTCTATATCCAGATTTCGATATCCTGTTTCGCCTCCGGTTGGTGGGTTCACGATTAATTCTCCTGTTGCTGTGCGTTCTAATTGTAACTCTCGGTTGGCGATCGCTAATTCTACAAACTGTTCGCGGGTAACGGTGAGCGTTAGTGCAGGCGGAATATTGAGTGCAATATCAGCCGATGAGTTGGTTTGTACCATCATTTTTTCCTAAAATTGATGCTGTTTTAGCAAATTAATCCTCATCTCAGAAAGCCCAAAACATAGGACAATTTGCAATTTTTATTATAACAATTCAAAGTTCGTAGGTGACAGCCATCGCTCCAATCGGCGATCGCCATCACCATCAATTTCTACTCAGCAAAATAGCGGGTCAAAATCCGCATGATTTCACCGCTAATCGGCGATGGGAGAGGCGGACTCCACTCATCAATCTTGGCGAAACCCAAGATGTGCAGGATGTCTACGATCCAGTTAACGCCCTTGGGAGTGCCGCACAGCAGCAAGCGGACGGGTTTTTTGTCGGCGGGCGCGTCGGGAATTTCTTCGCGCAGTAGTTCGGGAACGGACTTTGGTGTTGATATCATAGAGTTATCTCCTAATAGGGTTATCTCCTGAATGTGGGAGTCCAAACCCCTGCCGCGTCTCGATTGCAGTCTGAAGCGGTGGGGGTTTGGTCTTGGGTGTACGCTTGTAATAAGCTAACATAGCTTGTAAACCTATGTCAAGAGGTAACGTGCAAAACTAGAATGTTAAAGAAAGCAGTGATGAGAAAAAGACGATCGTGCCACCGAAGAACCTCAGACGAGTAACCACTTACGTCCCTCCTGAAATAGCCAAAGCATTAGAGGAATGGGCCGAGAAAGACGAGCGATCCGTATCTTGGCTGGCTGGAAAGCTGATTGAAAAAAGTGTTAAAGAGTATCAAAGTCAAGAACAGCAACAAGCATCTACACCGGAGGTGAAAGAATGAATCCAACAGCTATTAACGCTCTGTGAGTTGGTTAAAGATTGGATCGAAGTTAAAATGTGAGTCAATTTAAAAGAGAAAAACCTAATGGGCGGGAAGCGTAAGCTTGAGTTGATAGCTGTGTATGTAACCAAGGAAAAAAAGGAGGCTCTTGAGGAATGGGCTACTTCTGAAGAACGTTCTGTTTCATGGATTGTTAGCAAGGCGATCGACAAAGCACTGGAAGACCGTCAACAGCAGCAAACTGAGGCAAAACAGGATACACAGCAGTGAAAGTCGATCGCACTTTACTGAAAATTTCATTGCTACTCATTAGAAAAATTAGGCTTGTCAACCATGCACACCATTGGTGCTTTTGCGATTATTGACAGCGGCGGCAAGGTACTGCTGTGCCATCGCACCGATAGGGATGCTTGGAACTTGCCTGGTGGTAGGGTTGAGGCGGCGGAAACTCCGTGGGCTGCTGTTGTCCGTGAGGTGGAAGAGGAGGTTGGTTTGCTGGTCAAGGTCATAGGTGCGATCGGCATTTATGCTATACCATCGCGATCGGACTTGGTGTTTACATTCCGCTGTGAAGTCGTTGGGGGTAGCCTGCACACGACGGAAGAAGCAGATGACATCAAGTGGTATCTGCCCTCGGAGTTGCCTATCAACACGTTTTCGAGTCATGTCGAACGCATCCATGACGCCTACGCTGGGCGCAGCGCGGTTTTGCTGAAGACGCAGGAGTAATCTTTTGTCAGTGAGTTGGTTAAAGATTGGGTAAAAGCTAAAATGTTAGTATTAGTAGAATCTAGTGAATTTTGGGACTTGCTAAAATGAACACTGTTAAATTATCGATCGATGGCGACCGCCAGACTGTAGTTTTACCGAAAGAATACCAGTTTCAAGATAACGAAGTTTACATCAAAAAGATAGGTAACGTTGTTGTTTTAATTTCCAAAAACAATCCGTGGCAAATCTTGTTTGATAGTTTAAAACTCTTCTCTGAAGATTTCATGGAAACTAGAGAACAACCTGTTTTGGACTAACGTGAGGGAACTGTCACGAATTCCAGGTTTAGTCATAAAAAATTGGATTGGGTAGTTAGTTGAGAAGTGCGTTAGCTAAGCCCTCGCAGACGATCGCGATTCGCTTGAATAGAATTTGCGGAAACTAACGTGAGGATATTGATGTTATTAGAAGACCGGGCGGTTGAAACCGCGTCTATACAGACAAAACAAGCCGGACGCCGGTTGAAGAACGGTTACAATTATGTTATTTTCTTTACACCGCGGAGGCGGACTTCGTTTGTGTAAACCTGGTTTCAACCGCCGTCTTCTTTCTTCTCCCACCAATCACCTCGGAATGCCAGCATGATGATACCTCTCGATCCGATTATCAGCGCCCTTACCAGCATCGCCAACCCTATAATTAAAGATAAGTTTCAGCGCAGCGAAACAGTCATCAAATTACTCAAAAAATTTAACCTCGACCCCGAACATCCGCTACCAGATTTCAGCAGCGTTTACGCCTATACTTTGGTAGAATACGGCGTCGGCAAACCCAAACCAATTTTACAACTATTCCGAGAAGAAGAAATTAAACAAGCATTTCGCCAAGCATTCGATCGCAATTCTCCGACTAATTTTCTCCAGCAAGGAGAAGATTTTCTCAATGCCTATGCTTTGGGAGATGAAATTAAAGCTTTAGGGATTGACATTCGGCGCGAGTTTGCTGCTTTTTCTGCAGTTTTTATCGCCGTCACCAAGCGCACCCGCAATCCGAAAGAAGCTTTTACCAACCATCAGATTGATTCAGTACATAAACAGATTGTAGCAGTTCAAGAAAGGATCGATCGACTCCCAACTTTAGAAGGAATGCGCGCGGAAATGGCGCGGTTGGCTGTGGAAATTAATCCGGCTTTACCAGCAGGAAATGAAACTGCGGTAAAATCCCAAGGGTTTGCTTTGGCGCAGCAGATGCGCGGTTGGTTTGAAATATTGGGCTACGATTTTGAGCCGTATCAGGTTTGGGAAGATAACTATTTTGAATGGATTATTCGGATTCCGGTGAGGCGCGGCAGATTCGATCGCATTTTGATTCGCGGTATGGCAGGAGAAGCGGGAATTCAAGATGTTGGGGCGCTGCGAGAGTCGGTAAAAACGCAAAAAACCGATGAAGGTTGGCTGGTGACGGCGCGGCGGATTTCCAAAGCAGCGCGCAAGGAAGTTGACAAACCAGAAAATCGCCATCTCGATTGTTATACTTTTGATGAATTGATTGATGTTGATGCGGATTTTAGTGGCTATATCGACTGGTTGGAAAATGAAGTTAAGCGCAGGCAAATCGATGGCAAATACGTGCCTCTCGGTTGTACAAAAGCCGAGTTAGATGGCATTAATAAGCGACAAATTGATGCCAGTTATTACGGCGCAGAGGACGGCTGGATTGACGGTTATATCGACTTGTGGATGGACGATCCGGCGAAGGAACATATCTCAGTTTTGGGCGAATTCGGGACGGGGAAAACTTGGTTTGCTTTTCACTATGCTTGGACGGCTTTGCAGCGATATCAACAGGCAAAACAAAAAGGAACTCAACGGCCTCGCTTGCCTTTAATTATTACTTTGCGCGACTATGCAAAAGCTTTGAATGTTGAGAATGTTTTGGCTGGTTTCTTCTTTACTCAGCACAATATCCGACTGAATAGCGAAGTGTTCGACCAACTGAATCGGATGGGTAAGTTGCTGTTGATTTTTGACGGATTTGATGAAATGGCCGCCAAGTGCGATCGACAACAAACAATTAACAACTTCTGGGAACTAGCAAAAGTAATTGTTCCCGGTGCCAAAGTAATCTTAACCTGTCGGACAGAACACTTTCCCGAAGCCAAAGAAGGACGCGCTTTATTGAATGCGGAATTAAAAGCCTCGACTGCCAATCTCAGCGGAGAAACGCCGCAGTTTGAAGTGTTAGAATTAGCAGCATTCGACGACGACCAAATCCGTCAGGTATTGTCTCACCAAGCCGATGCCGAAACTGTGGCACAGGTGATGAACAATCCGCAGTTATTGGATTTAGCACGGCGGCCGGTGATGGCGGAATTGATATTAGAATCATTGCCGGATATTCAAGCAGGTAAACCCGTGGATATGTCGCGGGTTTACCTGTATGCGGTGCGGCGGAAGATGGAACGGGATATTAAGGCAGAAAGGACGTTTACATCGCTGGCAGATAAACTATTTTTCCTGTGCGAACTGTCCTGGGAAATGCTGTCAACAGACCAGATGAGTTTGAATTATCGGCTGTTTCCTGACAGAATTCGCCGCTTGTTTGGTGCTGCGGTGCAAGCAGAAAAGGATTTAGACCACTGGCATTACGACATGATGGGTCAAACCATGTTAATTCGCAATGCTGAGGGCGATTATTCTCCGGCACACAGGTCGCTTTTGGAGTTTTTTGTAGCCTATAAGTTGGCGGCTGAGTTGGGGGTTTTGCCCGCTGATTTTGCGGAGTTGTCCCAGGCACAATTGTATTTGGATAATTCTGTTGAGTCGGTGAATTATACTTGGTCGGGGTATTTTAGCCGTCAGGTGGATAATGCGGGTGAGATTGTGCCGATTCCGGCTTTGAAGGGTTTTGTGAGTGAAAGTTTGGTGCAACTTCTCAATAGTTTTGGGCGGGAAACTTTGACGAAAGCGGTGATGGATTTGTTGGTGCCGATGCTGGCAAAAATCGAGTTTGTGGGTGAGGTTAAGTTGAGACTTTTGGAAATTTTGGAGGCGACGAAAGGTAAAACTGAGGCGGAAGTTGGTTATATTGGTGGGAATGCGGCGACGGTATTAGTGAAAGTTGATAATGTTGCTTTGGAAGGGAGAGATTTATCGGGGGCTGTGATTAAAGGTGCTGATTTTTCTAATGCTAGTTTGCGGCGTGTCAATTTTGCTGGAGCGAATTTGAGTGATTGTGATTTTATTAAAGTTTTTGGCATAGTCTTTGCAGTAGCATTTAGTCCTGATGGCAAACTGTTAGCTATAGGTGGTACAGATGGCGTAGTTCGTTGTTGGGATGTTGCTAGTAGAAAAGAACTTTTGACCTGTAAAGGTCACAGCAGTTTGGTTCGTTCAGTCGCATTTAGTCCAAATGGTGAAATCCTAGCTAGCGGAAGTAATGACCGAACTGTAAAGTTGTGGGATTACCGCACAGGTGAATGCCTCCAAACTTGTCAAGGTCACAGCGATTTAGTCATCTCAGTTGCATTTAGTCCAGACGGTCAAATCTTGGCTAGCGGAAGTAATGACAAAACTATCAAGTTGTGGGATTGCCATAGCGGTCAAAGCCTCCAGACTTGGCAATATCACAACGATTGGGTACTTTCAGTTGCATTTAGTCCAGATGGTCAAACTCTAGCTAGCGGAAGTAGTGACAAAACTATCAAGTTGTGGGATTGCTACACAGGTGAATGTTTTCAAACTTGGCAAGGTCACAACGATTGGGTAAATTCGGTTGCATTTAGTCCAGATGGTCAAACTCTGGCTAGCGGAAGTAGTGATAGAACTGTCAAGTTATGGGATTGCTACACAGGTGAATGTTTTCAAACTTGGCAAGGTCACAACGATTGGGTAAATTCGGTTGCATTTAGTCCAGATGGTCAAACTTTGGCTAGCGGAAGTGATGATCGAACTATAAAATTATGGGATTGCCACAGCGGTGAATGCCTACAGACTTGGCAAAGTCACAGCGATTTTGTGCGTTCAGTTGCATTTAGTCCAGACGGTCAAATCCTAGCTGGTGGTAGCGGTGACAGAACTGTCAAGTTGTGGGATTGCTACACAGGTGAATGTTTTCAAACTTGGCAAGGTCACAGCGATTGGGTACGTTCAGTCGCATTTAGTCCAGACGGTAAAATCTTGGCCAGTGGCAGTAATGACAAAACTATAAAGTTATGGGATTGTCACAGCGGTGAATGTCTCCAAACTTGGCAAGGTCATAGTCATTGGATAAACTCAGTTGCATTTAGTCCAGACGGTAAAATCTTGGCTAGTGGCAGTAGTGACAAAACTATAAAGTTGTGGGATTGCCACAGCGGTAAATGCCTCCAAACTTGGCAAGGTCACAACAATAGGGTACGTTCAGTCGCATTTAGTCCAGACGGTAAAATCTTGGCTAGTGGCAGTAGTGACAAAACTATAAAGTTGTGGGATTGTCACAGCGGTGAATGTCTCCAAACTTGGCAAGGTCACAACAATAGGGTACGTTCAGTCGCATTTAGTCCAGACGGTAAAATCTTGGCTAGTGGCAGTGGTGATCGAACTATAAAGTTATGGGATTGCCAAAGCGGTGAATGCCTCCAAACTTGCCAAGGTCATAGCAATTTGGTAATCTCAGTTGCATTTAGTCCAGATGGTCAAATCTTGGCTAGTGGCAGTGGTGATCGAACTATAAAGTTATGGGATTGCCACAGCGGTGAATGCCTCCAAACTTGCCAAGGTCACAGCAATTTGGTTCGTTCAGTTGCATTTAGTCCAGACGGTAAAATCTTGGCTAGTGGCAGTGGCGATCGAACTGTAAAATTGTGGGATTGCCACAGTGGTAAATGCCTCCAAACTTTTCAAGGTCACAGCGATATTGTAAGTTCAGTCGCATTTAATCCCGACGGTAAAATTCTGATTAGCAGTAGTGGTGATGGCACAATTAAGTTTTGGGATGTCAAGACTGGTGAGTGCCTCAAAACGCTGATAGCTGAAAGACCTTATGAGAGTATGAATATCACGGGCGTTACGGGTTTGACGGATGCTGAAAAAGCGACGATCGCATCTTTAGGGGCTGTGTGCGATCTGGTTTAATATTGCGGGCGATCCGAACTTAATAAACCGGGTTTTTCGGAAATTTAAGGCTGCGGCGGGGATTTTGCCAAAAACCCGGTTTCTGCCTGATTTCATAAATTTGTTGTGGCAGAATTTGGCGGGCGATCGCTCTTTATCCCCAAACTTCTGTCAAATCCAAAACAAACCCTGGCAACACATCTTCACCCGACAAAGTAGCAGGATTTTCTAGCACTTCCACTTCCCGATTTTGCCGATAAATCTCCACTTTTCGGTTTTTCCGATCTATCAGCCAACCCAAACGAGCACCATTGTTCATATATTCTCTCATCTTGACTCGCAGCGGTTCCATGTTGTCACTTTTAGAACGAAGTTCTACCACAAAATCGGGACACAATGGAATAAAGCTTTCTTTTTGTTCTGATGTGAGTGCGTCCCACCTTTCTTGACGCACCCAAGACGCATCAGGAGAGCGAATAGCCCTATTTGGTAGGTCAAAACCAGTAGAAGAACTAAATGCTACACCGAGTTTAGTCTGGCAGTTCCACAACCAGATTTGTCCGCCGATTTCCGAGTTTATTATTCCTGCCTCGCCTCCGGTGGGCGGGTTTACGATTAATTCTCCTGTTGCGGTGTATTCTAATTGTACATCCCGATTTGCGATCGCCAATTCGATGAACTGTTCGCGGGTAACGGTGAGTGTGAGTGTTGGCGGAAGATTGATTGCAAGGGCGGCGGATGATTTAGTTTGTGTCATCATTTTTGTCCTTAAACTGATCCTTTTATGGCAGATTCATCTTAATAGCCCACAGTCTGAAATGCTTGATAATTCGTCATTTTTATGATAACACTTGGATGTGACAGGCATAAAGGGCGATCGTATCTGATATCATAGAAAAAAGTTCCACACGGAGAACCGAAAAATGGTAACTTCTACAGTTGTCGCCCCGGCATATAAAACCTACTCTCTAGAAGCATGGATGGAAAGTCCACCGGATCTCCAAGAGTGGGTTGATGGCGAATTATTGGAGAAAAATGGCATGACTCTCAAGCATAGCGAAGTACAGGGAAATCTTTACTTTTGTTGGAGAAACTACAAAGACTCCAGCGGACAGGGAGGAAAAGTTTATACCGACGTTCCCTGCCGTACCAATAAGCAGGGACGCTATCCTGATGTTGCCTACCTTCCCCCGGAATTAGCAGCACAATTTGGCAGTCTCAAAGTGCTGCCGCAAAGTTTTCCTTTATGTGCTGAAATTGTTTCCCCAACAGATTTAGCGGAAGATGTAATTGCGAAAGCTACGGAATATTTGGAATCGGGAAGTGAGGAAGTTTGGCTGGTATATCCAGAAAACCAATGGGTTATTGTAGTCACAAAACAAACCCGAATTATCTTTATTGCTGGGGAAGTTGTTAGCACTCAAATTGTTTTGCCTGGTTTTAGCATTCCCGTCGATGAATTATTAAAATAAGCTATTTTATTCAGTCGGCGGAGGCCGACTTTGTTTGTATAGTAGCGGTTTCAACCGCCGACTCTTATCTTCGACGCCTTAACAAACATTTGCCCGCCCAAAAAACGCCATAAAAAAGGCAATTTCAGGTAAACCTTTAACAACAACGGCGAAGCCGGCCGCCCTTTCGTCGAAAACGGTAAAAATCTCGGTATCATCACATCAACTTTAAACCCGACAGTTTGTAAAAGCTCTTGCAGCGATAAATGCGTAATCGGTAATTGATGATCGATAAAATCGTAGTATTCCTTGTAAGAGTATTTGAAGTTTGGCTGAATTACCAAAAGAGAACCGCTAGGCTTCAGCGCATCAAAGCAAAATGAGATGATTTCTACAAGTTCCTCTTTGTTGCGGAGATGTTCAAAAAAGTTTGAGATAAAAATGCGATCGAACTGTTGGCTAAAAGAAGTATGCTTGTCTAAATTAAGCACATCAATATTCAGCACCTTGACATCAGCATCAGCAAATAACTTGGAATCGATCTAAAACAGCCGATTCTGGAGGAACATAATCTTGTAAAAATTCGTCAATTAAAACTTTCCAAAGTGCCACCTTGGCTTGCATCTGTCGGGAATCAAATCGGTTTGCATACAATTTTTTGAGATATGTGTCAGTTTTCATAGTAAGATAGCATAGACTGAGTATAAGTTTATCACGCGATACAGCCAACTATGAATGTTATATCTACAGAAATACCGGATGTTCTGATAATTGAGCCTAAAATTTTCGGAGACGATCGCGGTTTCTTTTTTGAGAGTTTCAATCACCAAGCTTTTGTCGAAAAAACAGGTGTGACAGCAGAATTTGTGCAAGACAATCATTCCAAGTCTTCTAAAAATGTGCTGCGCGGTTTGCACTACCAAATGCAGCAGCCTCAAGGTAAATTGCTGCGGGTTGTTGCGGGCGAAATATATGATGTGGCGGTGGATATTAGAAAAAGTTCGCCGACTTTCGGACAGTGGGTGGGCTGTTTGATTAGTGCTGAAAATAAGCGGCAATTTTGGGTGCCGGCGGGTTTTGCTCACGGTTTTTTAGTAGTATCAGACATTGCTGAAGTTTTGTACAAAACTACAGACTACTATGCACCGGGACACGAGCGGTGTATTGTATGGAATGATCCTGATTTGGCGATCGCCTGGCCGCTAGATGGTGCCGAACCAATTTTATCACCTAAAGACAAAGCCGGACAAACATTGAAAAGAGCTCAAGTGTTTTAGATAATGAAAATTTTACTCGCAGGCGGTAGCGGACAGCTAGCTCAAGAATTACAGCCCATACTATTATCTGTGGGAGAGGTCATTTCAGTCGATCGCACTTCCGTCGATTTATCCCAACCCGAAACCATCCGCCAAGCAATGGCTGACATTCAACCGGATGTAGTCGTGAATGCCGCTGCTTACACTGCGGTAGACAAAGCCGAAACCGAAGCAGACTTAGCCGAAGCAGTCAATGGTATCGCACCCGGAATCTTTGCAGAAGAATGCGAGAAACTGGGAGCAAGTTTAATCCACTTTTCCACTGATTACGTATTTGACGGTAGCAGTGGTTCTGCTTATCTCGAAACAGATTCTACAAACCCATTGGGAATTTACGGGAAGTCCAAATTAGCAGGCGAGGAAGCAATTAGAAAAGCGGGAAACCGACATATTATTATTAGAACCGCCTGGGTTTACGGTAACGGCGGCAAAGGCAACTTTGTCAAAACCATGCTGAGATTGGGCAAAGATAGGGAAGAACTTCGGGTAGTAGCAGATCAGATTGGAAGTCCAACTTCGACGGCAGATTTGGGGGCTGCAACTGCCCAAATCATCCCTCTGCTTGGGCTAGAAAGTTTTGGGACTTACCAGTATACTAACAGCGGTGTGTGTAGTTGGTACGATTTTGCGATCGCCATTTTTGAAGAAGCAGAGAAACTCGGCTTTCCCCTCAAAATTAAGCGCGTAATTCCCATCACCACCGCCGAATATCCCACACCCGCAAAACGTCCCGCTTTTTCTGTACTTTCCACAGTAAAAATATCAGCACTTCTGGGAACCTATCCTCCCCACTGGCGGCAAGGGCTCAGACAAATGCTGGTTAAACAGTTGACAGTTGACAGTTGACAGTTGACAGATGTGCGAGTGACAGATGCCCGAAGTTTTTAAGACGGGATTTAAACCCCGCCTTAAAAACAATTTGCCTTCTAGGTAGGGGCTAACAACCATTAAATAAGTGAAATAAATAATTGAGTAAATCTTTAAAAATATCTATCTCCGAATTCATGAAAATCAAGAACCAATATGTTTTAATTATCACCTCAGTTATCGGCATTCTCATACCAGCGTCATATATTTTGTACTTGATATCCCAAGCGGGAGACTTGTCTAATTTTGATTATTGGTGGATGACTTGGAATTTTTATTCAGTAGACGGTTTCTCTACAAATCCTTTTAATTGGATATTTCGGGCGAATGAGCATTTTGTCTTGATTCCGGCGATTATCTATGGCTTGAATATTATTATCACCCAAGGTTCAAATATTGGTTTATGTTTGATTGCTTGGTTTTTGGCTTGGATTCAGTGCTATGTCTTGATTGCTTTACTACCTTTAAGATTAAGGAATTTTCCACTACAATTTATCTCAGTCATCCTGTGTATTTCTATTTTTAATTTTACTCCGGCGGCGGCACACAACTGGATGCGGGGATTCAGTGGCGTCCACTGGATTATTGCTAATTTATTTGTAATTTGTTCGATATTTTGTTTGCAATCCTATGTTAATTTATTATTAAATAGCAGAGAAGCACAACCTTTAGGTATTCATTCTCCGGCAAAGATTGGGAATGAGGGATGGCAACAAAACAAGTGGGTAATTGGTAGTATTGTTTTTGGGATTTTAGGTTGTATTAGTTACAGCACTCCTTTAGGTTTGTGGCCGATATTGTGTGGGGCTGCGATTGTGCTTCGGTTTCCTCGGCGGATAACTTATTTGTATTTTGCTGCTTCGATTGCGGTGATTGGTATTTATTTCTTAACTTACAAAACTCCGTCCAATCATCCTTCTTTAACTAAAATCAATCCGCTGAAAACTCTCGAATATATTCCGATTTATCTCGGGGGTATTTTTACCGAAAACATTATTGTTGCGTCAATTATTGGTATAATTGGTTTGATTGCTGTAACGGGTTTTGTGGGTTATTGGCTATTGGTAAAAAAGTCTGTGCAGCTTGGCTATCCTGTAGGAAATCGCCAAAATTGGCTGCCTTGGCTGTCCATCCAATTGTACACCCTGCAAACGGCTTTAATGGCCGCAGTTAGCCGATCGGGATTTGGAGTCGAACAGGCTACCGCTTCCCGCTACGCCACACTCCCAGCCTTGTTTTGGATGAGTACAATTATCCTCATAGTGCTTGCGGTGCGCGAGTTGCAGCCCACACCGAGAATCCAAGGACGATGGCTGACACCGCTGTTTGCAGTCGTGATAGCAGCCGTCATTTTAATGTACGGGGTGGGAGGCGAAACTGCAATGGCGATCGCCCGCAGAGCAACCTATCAACCGCTAGTAGCACTATCATTGCAATTAGGCATCACCGACATCACCCTAATTAAAGAGAGAGTAGGAAACAAACCCGCCGCATTTGTCGGGTTAATCGATGCCTTAAAAACTAACAACTTAGTACCATTCAATCGAGACATCAAAAAATACAACTTTTGTGCAGCATTAGACACAAAAATCGACCGGAATTTACTCTCAGCCCCCAAAGACGGAGTACCCGGATATTTTGATACAATCACCAAACTCGCACCAGCCGCCGCCAGAGTAATTGGTTGGGTAGGAGATCCCGAAAATCATGTAAAATGTATTGTCATTCTCAACCAAGAAAATGTAGTTCGAGGTTTCGCTATGTCAGGATTTCCCCGCCCCGACTTAGTTAACTTATTTGGGGTAGCCTACGAATCCGCAGCTTGGAGAGGATACATTCAAACATCGCCAACCGATAAATTATTGACAGCCTATGCTTCATTCAAAAACCGCGAAGGTTGGGTAGCTTTGCGAAACTCCCAAGCGATAGACATCTTGCAAAAATAATTGGGACGATGCTCAAAGCCCATCCCACAATAAAACAAAAAATTGTGGGATGGGCTTCTAGCCCGTCCCCCAAAAATGATTAAAAGGACTTTTGCAATCTTCTCTAATCAATAACACTTACAAAAATCAGCTATGCAAAAAGATCTCAGCTTTGTAATTCCCGTTCACAATGAAGAAGCAACACTGAAATTACTGTTTGAAAAAATTACCATCGTCATGTCCCAAACAGGAATCGCAAGTTACGAAGTTATTTTCATAGACGATGGTAGCCGCGATGCTTCTTGGCGAGAAATTGTCGATTTAGCTGTTCAATTTCCCCAACGAATTAAAGCGATAAGAATGCGCCGCAACTTTGGCAAATCCTCCGCACTTTCAGCAGGATTTCGCAATGCAGCAGGGAAAATTATCTTTACTCTCGATGCAGATTTACAGGATGATCCCGCCGAAATTCCCAAATTTTTAGATCATTTAGAATTGGGATTTGATTTAGTTTCCGGTTGGCGAAGAAAGCGCAACGACCCGCTTTCTAAAACTTTACCTTCCCGCTTGTTTAATACAGTTGCGTGTTTGCTGACTGGGGTGCAAATGCACGACATGAATTGCGGTTTCAAGGCTTATCGCCGGGAGGTTTTGCATTCGATTAAATTGTACGGGGAATTGCACCGCTATATTCCAGCATTAGCAAATAATTTAGGTTTTAAAATTGGCGAAGTAGTTGTCGAACACCATCCGCGCAAACATGGCAAATCCAATTATGGCTGGGAACGCTACGCGCGGGGATTTATTGATTTGTTGACGGTGTTGGCGACGACGCAATATTTGCACAAACCGGGTCATTTGTTTGGCGGATTGGGGTTGTGTTTTGGCTTGGTGGGAACTTTTTCGCTGAGTTATTTGATTGTGATTTGGTTTCTGAATTTAGCCGGGATGCACTTTGGGCCGATCGGGAATCGACCTTTGCTATTTTTTGGGATTTTGTGTACAATTCTGTCGGTGCAGTTGATTTCTTTGGGGATTTTGGCTGAGTTGATTGCGCGGAATGTGGCTGCTGATTATGTGGATAAGCAGATTTGCGAAATTATTGATGATTCGGGTTTTGATATTTAACTGTTGATAAGATTCGGCGGTTGAAACCGCTTCTATACAAACAAAGTCGGCGCAACGCCCGACTAAATGAACTGGTAACGAGTAAAATTCTCTCTCTTTTTCTTCAGTCTCGCGTTGCGCGGACTTTGTTTGTATAGCCGCGAATTCTATTCGCCGGGAAATTGCGGTTGAAACACATTTGATATTATCGGATTTTAAAGATTATCCATTTACCTTGTTTATCTACTATTTCTCCTTCAATGTTGGGATGCCAATCGCTGCGAGTCAGGATATAATCGGCATGATATTTTTGGGCTACTTTGACTAAATCCGTACTGCTGCGACGGCTGAATAAGTCGTTCCCTCCCCAAATCATTTGCGGATTTAAGGGAACTCCTAAAACGGCTTCCATGCGATTTTGCCACTCTTTGATTCCTGTTTCTGTCAAGGGAAAGTTCTTAAAATTAACTACTATAGCTCGCTGAGAGTAAAACTGGAAGCTGGTAACTGAAGGTGGAATTAATATGAGTGCATCTTGATTGCTAATTTGCGAAAAGTGTAAAGCTAATCTGTTTAAGTCGTCGCTGGGAACTACATTAATATTAACTCTTTTTTGAAAGGTTTCTAACATTGGCTTTGGTAAAATTCCTGCTACTCCAAAAACTAAGATGGCGGTAGTTGCCAAGGCTAAAATATGGGTTACTATTTGTGTGAGTGGTGTAGATATAGATGTTTGTTCTAAAATGAAAGGCAAGGCAAGAATTGAAAAGAGGATAGGTATGCCAATTAGGCGATTGCCGATTATTTCCCACGAATCAGTCACCGGATATATCAAACTAACAATTAACGTTACTGCTGTAAAAATCCACAGCAATATATTGTATCTCTTGGGAAATACGTAATTTCTGGTTTGCCAAACTGATAATCCGAGGAAAATTACACCTCGAAAAGGCAAAGTCAGTACAGATAGCAGCAACAAGCTAACAGCTATTTTTTTATTTGTGTAAAGCTTCTCGATGGTTAAACTAACAGCAATAAATATAATTAACTGAGCAAATGGAACGGTTCTCGCCAATTGCAGTTTGGCGATTAAAGCCAGCGGGTAAACTTCTACAAATACGTAGTTTAGGCACAGTGCGAAAATTGACGTGCTAACAATTATGTAAAAATTAATCTTGTCTTCTTTTTGGAGTAAGTCGGTATTTTTGATGCACAGCAAGCCGCCACTGATGAAACATATAAAGTTGAACCAATTCCCAATAGTCCAATTTGACGGGAGGATGTGGTGAGGATTGCGGACTTTGGCGTGGATGAATACAAACTCGGCATTGTCGATGGTTTGAGTGCCGGTAGTACCTGTCAATAACATGGGTACGTACACTATACTTGACATTGCTGCTAAAAGTGCGATCGCCCAAATCAACGTTTTGAACTGTCGCTCTCTTACAGATTTTATCAGTAAAACCGGAACCATCATCAATCCCGGCAGCAAACCCACTAAAAATTGCAGCAAACAAGCCAATCCAAAAAAGAAATATCCTGTCAGCCATTTCTGACGCAAACTAAAATAAATTCCCCAGATTGCGACACCCATTGCGAAGGTACTCGGTACTGATTTTGTGGAAAATATCAGCGTGTTTCCCACATCCGTAAATGATGCGGCTAAACACAAGAAACTCATTGCTGCTACGGGCAGTTGTGAATTAGTATATATTCTGATAATTGCCCGACAAGCTAGGATAACTGAACTAAAGGCTAGGAATTGATAAATAAAATGTACTAAGGGGATGCTTAACCCTAGGCTTGCTAACAAATAAATGATATGATAATAATAGTATCTCGGATTTAATTTAACCATTTCCTGAACGTGATAGTCATTTTTGTAGAGTTCAGGATTGAGCAGGGATTGGATTTGTGGCAATTCGGGAAAGTTGCCTCCTATCGGGAACTTATACCCTACTGCTATGAATGAAGCGATGATGATAACAGTATAGAGAGATAGATTAAAATTCCTGTTTGATTTTTCAGTTTTCTGCATTGACGGTTCATTTTTTTTGAGCTGATATTAAATATATTTGTGAAGGGGCTTTTTTGTGAGCCGCAGAGGCGCAGAGGATTCAGAGGAGGAAAAAGAGCGAAAGCAGGATCGAATTTATATCTATAGTTTTTGTAGGATGGCTTAACCAGTATATGTAACATAAGCCAATACTGTTCAGTTAAACAAGCAATTGCTCCGCGCGCACATCAGTTAATCGAGAAGCGTCATAGTCTCTGCGATTGCTTCGCTCGCTCGCAATGACATCCTTTGCTAACTTAACCAGTATCTGTAATATAAGGTAGAGATTTAATAAATCTGCTCCTGCCGGAATATTGCAAATGAAATCACTAGATATGATATCACGGACTGGGACGATCGCTATTTCGGGTTTTGCTACAAAGGCAGGTACTGCACGCAGTTAGCTAAATCTTCAGATTCGTTAACCTTAGCGATGATTTCCAAGTCACGAATACAATCACCAACAGTTACACTTTGTTGGTGAGCGTAGATGACGCCAGCAAAATTTATTCCTTCTTGCTGGCGACGGTTTGCTATGGCTAAAAAATCCTCATCTTGGGTAAAAACAACGCGCTGAAGCTCGGCTGCGCGATCGAGTATAATAGTGTCGGGCATACCTGTTCTACCGTCGTCTTGAACCGTCAGAACATCTACATCCCGAAACTGCAATCCCACCGTAATTGCCAAGTGGATATGTTCGTCCATATATAGCGCTATGCTCATTTAATTAGTCCCTGGGCACGCAGTTTCTTAGCCAAAGCAGATTCGCCAGCCTCTAATCGCAACTTTTCGGCATACTCAAACCTGCGCTGCATATCTGCATCAAGCTCTTGTTTGTGATCCCAATAATAAGCAAAAGCAGAATGAATTTGGCTCATTGTCAAATAGCGGTGGTTGAGGTGCAACTCCGCTGGACTCCACCCGTAAGCGATATGAGCTTGTACTAATTCAATCACTTTCATTGTGGTTCCGGCGATGAGAGGAACGTTCTTCTCATCTAATTCCACATATTTGTATTCGGTTGCAGTTAGCGGCATAATTTACCTCGTTAATGAATGCAATTTAATTATACTCAAAGGACTTTAGTCCTTTGAGATGAGGACTAAAGTCCTCACTACAAACACGCAACTGCACATCACATAATATCAAAACAAAACCCGCAACAGCGGGCTTTCCAGGATTTTCTCGGACAGGGATTTCCTATGTTAAACCACTGGTTTCAACCAGTGGATTAATCCTAATAACCAGGCTCTTCCTCGTACTCAGGAGTCTTAGTCTTCTCAGGGATATTCACCCGAGGAGCCTGGTAAGGCTTCGATGCTTCATCGTCAGCCCAAGCATCCGCCTCCACATCATCCTCGTACTCGTACTCCACCACGACAGGCTCCTTCGGGCGAGAAACCTGAGGGCTGTACTGCTTCTCTTCGTACTCGTCTTCCTCGTAATCGTCCTCGCCGCCCCAATTATCCTCTTCATACTCATCATAATCGTCTATCTGCTGAGGCTGCGGCATCGCGCGCATCTGCTGCTGTCGTACCGGTGGGCGATTCCACTGGGAATCCTCATCCCAAGGAACCTCTTCTACCACGGGTGCTGCTACTCGGCTTCGCATTTCCGGTGCAGGAATCCGCACGCCCGGGCCCAATTGATGGTCTGTAGCCACAGGTTTGGGATAATAGCCTTGTTCCTCCTCGTCGCGTTCCCAAGGTGCTTGTCCCAAACCGACGCGCTCTAGCAAACCCACGCTAAGCTGCCTCAGCCTTTCCTCGGAACCTTCAAATACAATCAAGCGGTTGGGGCCACTGCTGACAATTTCTTCAATCCCCAACTCGTAGGTACTGAGAACTTGGTCGGGGATTTGGGGGATTCCGAGGGAAGCGATGACGATAGAAACTAATTTACCGTCTTCCGGGTCGAATCTAAAGCCCCGCACCCTTCCCAAAAGTTCGCCGGTTTCGGTAATCACTTCGCTGTTAATCAAAATGCTGTAGACTTCAACATCGACATCATCTTCGATCGCACTTTCATCTTCCACCAACAGCACGTCGCCAATTTCGCTGACATTACTGAGGAACATAAACTTTGGTAGTCCAGCGATCGCAAATATATTATCACGCAGACCGATCGCCACAACTTCCCGGCGATCGATGTCTACCCACAATTGACTAACTACACCCAGGCGTTTACCTCTGTCGCGGGTGATGACTTGAGTGCCGAGAATATCGGAGCGTTGGCAGATTTGTTCTGATGTCATTCTAAGTTTAATCCTGATTTATTGAGTACATATATTACTGAACACGTTCATCACCAGACGCTCCGGGACTACAACTTCAGTCCTATGACTTGAGTATAAGCTCCCCGTGCTTGAGTAACACCAATTGTACGCTCAGCCGATTGAATCATAGGTCGCCGCAAACTCACAACAATAAACTGGGCTTGTTCAGACTGTCGTTTTATCATTCTAGCCAATCGCTCCACATTTGCCCCATCCAGAAACATATCCACTTCATCAAAAGCGTAGAACGTAGACGGGCGGTAGCGTTGCAGCGCAAAGATAAAACTCAGCGCCGTCAGCGACTTTTCGCCTCCCGACATGGAAGCCAGCCGCTGAACGGGTTTCCCCTTCGGGTGAGCGACCAAATTCAAACCGCTGCTGAAAGGGTCTTCCTGGTCATCTAGCTGAAGATACCCGTCACCTTCGGAAAGTTCCGCAAAGATAGTCTGGAAGTTCTCGTTAACCGCATCGAAAGCTTCTTTAAAAGCGCGCCGCCTGAGCGTGGTAAAATTTTCGATTCTCAACAAAAGTTCAGTGCGTTCTCCTGCCAATGTCGTCAATTTTTGACTCAATTCTTGCAGGCGTTCTTGAGTGCGGTTGTACTCTTCCAATGCTAGCATATTCACCGGTTCTAAAGCTTGAATGCGTTTGGCGATCGCCTTTACTTCTTGCTGCAATTCCGTCAAATTGGCTTTCTCTACATTTTCAGGAATCGACGGCACCGGATCGGGCATTTCCGCTCGCTGCGTTTCCATGAGAGTGCGGACGGCGGCTAATTGTTCCCGGCGTTCTTGCTGAGTTTCGTGCAGTTTTTGCAACTGCCATTGTAACTGTTGTTTTGCCAAATGTTGCTCTCGCAGTTGCGATTCCGCGCGATCGCGTTCTCCCTTCTCCAAACCCAATTTCTCCTCAATTTGGGCCAAAGCCGCCTTAGCTGCTGCAATCTGTGCGTCTAGTTCTAACTGCTGCGAAACAATCCGGTTTACAGCATCAGTTCCCGCATTTTGCTGCACTTGCCATTCCTGCAATTTCTCGCTGCCTTCCTTAATTTTCTCTTCCAAGCGCCCGAATTGATTTTGCAAGTCTCCTTGGCGCTGCTGGGCGTTTCTCAGAGCCAATTCGCGCTCTTGCAGTTGCGCTTCTTGAGCGCGCAAACCCGACTGCATTTGCTGCCATTCGCTGTGACTGTTCGACTCTTCCAACTGCGCCAAAGTTTGGCGGTACTGCTGCAATTGAGTTTCCTGTGCGGGCAATTCCCTCGCAAGCAACTGCAATCGCGATCGCGAATCAGTCAATTCCTGAGTATTTTTAGCAATTTGCGATCGCACTTGTTCTTGTTGCGCTTGCAAATTCTTTATTTCCGACTCCAACTGTTCCAAGCGCAACTGATGTTCGCGCAAATTCTGCTTCGCCTCCATCAATTCTTGACTGCGAGTTTTGACAGCAACAGCAGCGCGATCGATCGCAATTTTGCACCGTTCCAAAATCCGCTCAATTTCCTCAATACGTTCTTGCAAAGCAGCAATTGTCCGCGCTTCATCCCCAGCATCACTAGCATCAACCGTACCAAAATGCAAGGTAGATCTATTAGTAGAACTTCCCCCAGTCATCGCGCCGCTAGTTTCCAGAATTTCCCCATCCAAAGTGACAATCCGGTACTGTCCCAAATAGCGGCGGGCATCAGTAAGATTGCTAAACACCACCGTACTGCCAAAAACGTAAGCAAAAATCTCCTGATAGCGCGCATCGCACTCAATCAAATTCACAGCCGCATCCAGAAATCCAGCCGCCCGTCGCAAATTTTCATTCACCGAAAACCTGCCGCCCCTAATCTTATTCAAAGGCAAAAACGTCATTCTTCCCGCCCGTTTTTGCTTCAACAATTCGATCGCAGCAGCACCCACACTGTCATTTTCCACCACCATATTACCCATGCGGCCGCCCGCCGCAATTTCCAGCGCCAACTGAAAGCGCGGTTCCACCCTGCCCAGTTGAGCCACCAAGCCACAAACTCCGCCAATTCCGCTTTGTGCGATAATTTTTGCAGTAAACGTGCCGCTCGCTTCTTGCTGGGCTTGAAACTGCACTTCTAGCTTATCTAACTTGCGCTGTCTTTCCCGCTGTTCTTCCAGCAAACGAGTTTGAGTTTCCTGTTGCAATTGCAATTCTTGTTCGGCTGCGACTACAATCTGATTCAGCGATTCTACTTGCAAAGCCGCAACTTTTTGGGTTTCCCCAAGACTTGATTGCTGAACTTTTTTTGCTGTAATTTCCTGTTCCAATACTTGCAGCGATTGGTTTTGTTCTTGAATTTGACTTTGCAGGCGATCGGCTCTTTCGCCAATAGTAGCTTGTTCGGTGCGCTGCGGCTCCAAAGTTTGCTGAATTGTCTCGATTTGGCGGTGCAGTTCCGTTTGTTGCTGTACCCAAACTTCGGCCGTCGAGGCGATCGCATTTGCAACTTCCCGACTCTGATCTAAACTTTGTTGGGCGGCGTCGCGCTGTTCCTGAAAAGTACCTATTTGAGACATCACATAGGATATTTCAATCTCAATTTGCTCCAAACTTTGCCGAAATTGCCGCACTTCTTCCTCAGTTTGTGCTATATTAGCCGCCATTTGTCCAGCAGTTGTTTCCAAATCCTGTTTGCGATTTTGGAGTTGCCGCCGTTCCGCTTCCTGAGTGGCAATACTTGCTTGCAAAGCCAACAATTCCGACTCGCCCAAAGCTTTAACGCGAGCATTCAGCGCGTCAAGTTCAGCGGTTGCAGCTTGAATTTGGGTGGTAATGGCTTGCAATTGTTCGGTGAGAGATGTAGAATTGCGATCGCCCGTTTCGATTTGTTCGCGCAGTTTCCACTCTTGCTTTTGCAACTGACGGAACTTGAGAACAATTTCCCACTGCGACTTCTCTTGAAATTCCGCCCGCAACTTTTGATATTTTTCCGCTTTTGCGCGATCGTTCGCCAGTCTATCGCGCTGAGAAATCAGTTCTTTTTCGACAATCCCGCTGCGTTCTTCAACTTCCTTAACTTCATCCAACTTCTGCCGTGCGAGAGAGATTTTGCGATCGAATTGAGCCACACCTGCCAATTCATCAATAATTTCGCGGCGTTCCTTAGAATTCATCGAAATAATGCTAGTAACGTCTCCTTGCAAAACAACGTTATAACCTTCGGGATAAATTCGCAAACGGTTAAGTTGTTCGTGCAGTTGAGTCAGCGTGCAAGGTGCGCCATTAATGTAATAATTTGACGTATAAGTTCCTTGACGAGTGACTCGGAGTTTGCGCGTCACACTCCACTCATCCGATTTTGGATTTTGGATTTTGGATTTTCGATTGTTAGCGAGTAGTTGTCCGTTGTTTTCTTGACTGGTGGCGATTTCTATTTCTTCGACTTCTTCAACAGATAACTCATCCGATTTTGGATTTTGGATTTTGGATTTTGGATTTGATGATTGTCCGTTGTTGTCTTCAGTTTCTGGAATTTCGACTGCTTCTACGTCTTCTGCTTCAACAGACTCAACAGACAAATCATCCGCTGCCTTTTCTACCTCATCCTCATCCTCATCTTCATCCTGAGCGAACCATTCATCACCCACATCTTCCAGCGCAAAAGTAGCAGTCACGCTAGCCTCAATCGTACCGCGCTTATTTTGGGCGCTGTTCACCAAATCCGGCAAACGTTCAGCCCGCATTCCCTTAGAAGTCGAAAGTCCCAGACAAAACAGCAAAGCATCGAGGATATTGGACTTCCCTGAACCGTTGGGCCCGGAAACCACAGTAAAACCAGGCAGCACGGGAATGGACGTTGTGCCGCCAAAAGATTTAAAGTTAGTTAGTTCGATCCGCTTAATGTGAACCATTTGCTAGCACTAACTTTGGCTCTAGGGTGTTGTCACAGGTTAGCACAGGCATTGGGGCGATCGACAACGTGCGAACTTCTCGGCATTGTCGATCGAATTGACATCCTACACCTTTGTCGATCGTCCCATCGGCCCGTACTACAAAATAGCTTATTGAGAATAGCACCACATCTGCATCTCGATCGACAACCACAAACAAAAGTAAATCTTGATACAGATAACTCCATAGGACTTGATCGATATTATTCGTGCGATCGTAACCTGAAACCCTCACCCAGCCACAATGGGAGCAAGTATAATACCAGGAATTCTTAACATCCCCCCTGGACATATAAAAACTTTCCGGTAAAATCGAACCAAAATTAACTCAATTGGCGTAAGTCCCACGCTGTAATTGTACTCAATTCAGCATTGGGATATAAGCTAAGCAAGGTCTATGAAAAAAAAGCGACAATTTCCTCAAAAGTCTAAGATATAAGTGGTTGCGACCCACCCACTCGACTGCAAACAACAGGCTACAGTAGCAGTAAAATGCTTGGCCCCGGACAACTGCGAGAGAAAAGGGGAAAGAGCAGACCGCTGGTTGGTAAGGTACGTCCCACCATAAAATATAATCCAAGTTTGTTGTACGAAAATAGTTTTTTGCCTTGGGAAACAGGGCTTCTGCGTGGATTCCCTAGGTCGGGATAAAGGCCGTAAAAAGCCAGAGATGCTGTGTCAGACTTGGATCGTCTTCAGTGACGAATACCCAGAAATGGGTATACCCAACAGAGCAACGGCAAACGATACACGAAGCCCGAACTATAACGGTATTTCGTTTAGTTTGGGTATTTCACTAATGTATAAAGTAACGAAGCGCATTATGGAGGGCAAACCCATTACACCAGCTCAAAACTCATCTAACCTGTCCGCTTCACCAGAAAGCGACCAACAAGTATTACAAATTTGGGGTCGCCAGCCCCTGAAAGGACACGTCAAAATCAGCGGCGCCAAAAACTCGGCCTTAGTAGTCATGGCAGGAGCTCTACTATGCCCTGACGATTGCCACATCCGCAACGTTCCCGCATTGGTCGATGTCGCCCGCATGGGGCAAATTCTCTCGGCTGTAGGAGTCAAAGTACAGCAGAATGGCGATACTTTAGACATCAACGCCAGCAACCTCCTGGATGCTCAAGCCCCCTACGAATTAGTCAGCCAACTGCGGGCGAGCTTCTTCATCATCGGGCCCCTGCTAGCGCGTTTGGGATTTGCCAAAGTGCCATTACCAGGTGGTTGTGCCATCGGCGCCAGGCCCGTAGAACTCCACGTTCGGGGCTTGCAAGCCCTTGGTGCCGAAGTCCACATCGATCACGGTACTGTTAACGCTTACGTCAAAGGGCCGAACCGCCGCTTGAAAGGAGCCAAAATTTATTTGGACTACCCCAGCGTCGGCGCCACTGAAACTTTGATGATGGCGGCGACTTTAGCGGAAGGAGAAACCGTAATTGAAAACGCGGCTCAAGAACCGGAAGTCGTCGATTTGGCGAATTTCTGCCGTGCGATGGGAGCCAAAATTCAAGGCGCGGGCACAAATACGATCGTCATTTCGGGAGTTGAGAAACTCCACGCGGTAGACTATGCAATTATTCCCGATCGCATCGAAGCCGGAACATTTTTATTAGCAGGAGCCATCACTCACTCAGAAATCAGTTTGTCGTCGGTAATTCCCGACCACCTGACGGCAGTTATTGCCAAATTGCAGACAATGGGGGCGAAAATTATCGTAGAATCCGACATTGTGCGGATAGTTCCCGGCAAAATTCACACCGCCACAGACATCGAAACTCTGCCTTACCCGGGTTTCTCCACAGATATGCAAGCTCCGTTTATGGCTTTGCTGACGCTGAGCGAAGGAGACAGCTTGATCAAAGAAACCGTATTTGAGAACCGCTTGCGCCACGTAGCAGAACTCAACCGCATGGGCGCCGACATTCGCGTTAAAGGCAATGTCGCCGTAGTGCGCGGAGTCCCAATGCTGTCGGGTGCGCCCGTAGTCGCAACAGATTTGCGGGCTTCGGCGGCTTTGGTAATCGCGGGACTTGCAGCCGATGGTGTCACCACCATCAGCAGCTTGCAGCATTTAGATCGGGGCTACGAGCAGTTAGAGATGAAACTCCAAAAATTGGGAGCCAAGTTGCGACGAGTCAAAGAGGGTACAGACCCCGCGACGGCTGAGGCTCCTGTCAATCTCGTGCGATCGAGTTTAAACTGTTAGTTAGTAGTTAGTGGTTATTTGTTATTGGTTGTCGGTTATTTGCGGTGCCCGCTCGCTTAGTCGAAGGGTCGAAGAGTTATTATTTATTAGTTATGAGAACTAATAAATAATAAATAACAAATAACAAATAACAAATAACCACTGCCAACTGCCCAATGACCAACTGACTAAAATGTTAAACATCCCCCTCATCGGTTTAAAAGCAGACCAGTTTCGGCACCCGCTGGACTTGGAAGCCACCAACGCGCTCAAACAACTGCCCGGCCTGGATTTGATGGTGCGGCAGTTGCTGGGACAACTTGGCGAACAGTTTTTCATGCTCGAAAATCTGGCTTCCAGCGTCCAAGTCGGCGAAAATCAATTACCGCACCTGCATCAATTGCTAGTGGATGCTTGCAAAACTCTGGATTTGGAAGTACCGCAGCTTTATGTCCGCCAGCATCCGATGCCCAATGCTTACACCTTTGCGATGCGGGGAAAACAGCCGTTTGTGGTGATGCACACTTCGCTGATTGATTTGCTCACCGACGAGGAAGTGAAAGCCGTAATCGCTCACGAGTTGGGACATTTGAAGTGCGAACACGGAGTTTATCTGACTCTGGCTAATTTAATTGTATTGGCCGCCGGTCAAATTTCGCCTTTGGGAACCGTATTCGCCCAGGGTTTGCAGACGCAAATGTTGGAATGGTTGCGCTGTGCAGAATTTACGTGCGATCGCGCCGCCTTACTCGCCACCCAAGACCCCAGAGTGGTAGCATCAGTGCTGATGAAACTGGCCGGAGGTTCGCCGACGTTAGCACCGAAACTGAATCTCGATGCGTTTTTGGCGCAAGCGCGGGCCTACGACGACCTCAGTAGCACGGAACTCGGGGAAATGCTCAAGCAAGCTCAAACGGCTCAGTTGTCCCATCCTGTACCAGTATTGCGCGCCAAAGAGATCGATCGCTGGGCAAGTTCAAAAAATTATGAATCTTTGCTTGCAGAAAGTCGATCGGCGTGTTATGATGGTGAAACCACCAAAAAGGGCGGGTGGCGAAATTGGTAGACGCATCAGACTCAAAATCTGACACCGAAAGGTATGAGAGTTCGATTCTCTCTCCGCCCATTGCTCAGACAGCTTATGGCTACGCCATTTAGGAATCTCACTCAATCTCTGGTTGATGATTTCCGCTCATTTTTCGCTCATCTCGTCTTTCAGTTTAACGAAAAAAAAGAGGCATAACCGCCCCTAATGTTAAGATTTATGACCCGCCCTTAACCGGACGGGTTTTGTTTTGCCTGCCCCCTATTCCGGCGCTGGCTAGCCAAGCTGGGAATAGAGGGAGAACAGGTACAAAAAACCGCCCGGTTAAGGGCGAATAAGGTTAGGGAGGGGGGTTAGATGTCAAGGTGTAATCAAGGACAGTAAATCATCTATCTGTAGCCCATAAATTTCACTTACAAGTGCTAACGTCTCGGGCGTAATTCCGATTCTTACTAAAGCTTTGAGCGCACCTTCTAGAGGCAATTGGCGATTCGTCATGCTGTCTATTGTCGCGATACGAGTATTAGTTGCCTGATGCTTTGCATACACGGATTCATTCATTGCGATTGAGTGACCAAGAAAATGGGATACAAGCCCCGTCCTTTTAGGACGGCTTTTCTTGATTTCTAATATACTCTTTCAATACTTCTAAGGGTGCGGCACCAACGGA
>NZ_JAEQDD010000114.1:0-29074 GCF_020737885.1 Microcoleus sp. PH2017_34_RAT_O_A
TAAGAGCGCTCAAGCGCAACTACGTACCTTTTTTAAGAGCGCTCAAGCGCAACTACGTACCTTTTTTAAGAGCGCTCAAGCGCAACTACGTACCTTTTTCAAGAGCGCTCAAGCGCAACTACGTACCTTTGTTAAGAGCGCTCAAGCGCAACTACGTACCTTTTTTGTTCTGATGCACCCTACTCAACTGCGATGTTTATGACACAGCAATCAGTTGACCAATTCTGTAATTTCGGGGAAATCTTGATACGACTCGGGAAAAAATCCCTCGGCTTCAGTTCGCGTAATATGGCTGTGGTTTGTGTCATATTTTGAATTCTTGCTGCAAGCGATCGATAATTGTATTGCGCTCGATGGTAGCTAGAATCTCTTGAATGACAGTATCCTGTCCCAGGGGGCCCCAGGTGCAGCCTCTTTCTAAATAAACTTGGGCGGCGCGACCGACAGCGTAGGTTCCGTAGGCTGCTAAACTAGCTTGAGTGACAGCGACTCCGGCGAAAGTCGAAAAGCCGATTTGTGGGGCGACAGCGGCCGCACTTTTCCCAAATCCCAAGAGGAAACTGCTACCTAATTCTCCCAAAAGTACGCCTCCTGCGCTGGAGAAAATAGTTTGCCAAAGTTTGCCGGCTTCGTAACCAGTCATCGGTAAACAGTAAAGTCTGGATAAAGAGCGAATTAAGGCTAAATCTGCAACAGTTGCGCCCATGACATCCAGGAAAGCAACAGGATTTAAGCCGACAGCTAAAGCTTTGTATTTGGCAAATTGCCAGATTAAATCATCGGCTTCTGTTTGGCGCAATTTGAGAACTTGATGAGCAAGATTTGCTTCGGCATCTCTAGCTTCTACTAAAGCATTAAGTGCGAGGAGCGATCGCCCTTCTCTGTTAAGAATTGTCAAAATTGTGTGTTTGAGTTCGTCTATTTGGGGAGGTGGCGATTCCCATTCGTGAGTGACACTTCCATCTGACCATTCTACTCGCACTTGCACTGGTGCAGGTTCGGCGGCTACCATGACTATTTCTAAGGATTTGGCAATTTTAGCGGGTGATTTTGCTGTAGACTTAGGAGCAGGGATGTTATTTTGGCGATCGTCCAAATCTTCCAAATCTTCCTTGTCTGTTACTGCCTCGGCTGCTAGCTGTTCGGAATTTCCCAGCGCTTGCAAACTTTGGTAAATAGCTGTTCGGTCTAATTCTGGATACAGGTCAATTTTATTAAAAACTAAAATTAGCGGCTTTTGAGCAGTTTGTAATTCGCACAAAGCTTGATATTCAGTGCGAGTGATATCGCCAGCTACCACAAACAGAATTAAGTCAGCTTGGCGAGTGACTTGTTTCGCCATCTCGCCGCGCACTTCCCCGCCAACTTCATCAAGTCCGGGAGTATCAATTAATTCTACTTGAACCCCCCCCTGCCCCCCCTTACCAAGGGGGGGTTGGGGGGGTTCTACGCCCTCCAGGAAGGTTAAAGGCACATTCCAACGTACAGAACGAGGCCACTGAGTCACGCCGTTGAGGGGGCCTGTTTGCAGGATTTTTTGACCCAACAGCGCGTTTAATACGGCTGATTTGCCGCGACTGACTAGCCCGAAAGTAGCAATCCTAATTACCTTGTTGTCAAGTTTTTCGGAGGTAGAAGTTAAAATATCTAACTGAGTTTGCAGGGCGGCTTCTAATTCTGTGTTGTTCGAGTTTTTTTTGCCTTGGCGCAGGTAGGAGTAGCGCGCGAGGGCTTGGCGCAAACTGGCGCGGGCGAGGGATAGGCGATTTTCTTGAAGGGAATTGTCAGCCATTGGCGATCGGCTTTTTTAAGCTATGTAATTGAGCATAGAAATATAACATTCTATTTCTTATTTTAATACAATTTTTGATAAATTTTATGACTTACCCAACTGTCCCACGAAATCAAGGTACGTAGTTGCGATTGAGCGCTCTTATTTATATATATGAAAGAGCGCTGAAGCGCAACTACGTACCTAATAGGTCAGACCCTTTTTTAGGGAATCTAGCCCTAATCGTAAGACAGACAAGGTTTCTGGCCGCCCCTGGCTCCAGAAGTATTTAATTTGCTGCCGAATTAACAGCCTGGGCCCCAGATGTCTGAGGCGAGAGACGACTTGCAATTTGATTGACGAAAGATTGCAAGAAGGAAACTTGTTGATTTTGCTGAAATACTGCTTGCAAAGTTTTCGTCAACTGATTGAGACTGAAAATGCCTTTGGCTGCATTTTCCAGTTCTTGATTTTGGAAATATTCAATCAAACTTAGTCCAGCTATTCTGGTAAAATAGGCTGCACTAATTCCCTGCACTGCGCCTCCGGCTGCATAGGTAACGGCATTGCTTTTGAGCAGTCCAGTAATAGTTTGGGTAGACACTTCTACCAATCCCAGTTTGAACATTTGGGTTGCCAAAGTTGCCGCTACTGTCTTAGCTTGGTCTAAGGAAAACTCTTGCTTGTAGATAGCGCCGAGGTCGATTACCAGTTGGGTGCTGATGGCGGTTGTGGCTAGCAAGTCTAAGGCGGCAACTGGGTTGGCAAAAACGGCGGCGGCGGCGATATACTGATATTGTTCGATGATGGGCATTGCCCGATCGCGCCTCACGACATTCAAGCAAGTTTTTGCTTCTAATTTAACCGTTGCAGCTTCCCGCACAGCACTCGCCCAGACCAACTGTTGCCCTTCTTGAGTGACGATTTGAGTCAATCTTGCTGTCAGCGGTTCGAGTTGAGAGACTTGAGTTTCAATCCGTTCTTGAACAGTGCCGTCTGCTTGGTGCTGCCGCACTTTAATCGAATTAGGGGAAGCTGCGATCGCAATTATATCTTCTGTCCCCAATATTCCTTGCATTCTTTGGTGCAACTGCTGCAAAATTTGCGACTGCTGCGCTGGCAAATATTGGTCTAGTTTGTTCAAAACTAGCAGCACGCGCTGACCTGCGGACGCTAGTTGAGATAATGTTTGAAACTCGGAATCCGTGATGTCGCCCGCCGTGACAAACAGCACTAAATCACCGCCGATTTTGGCATCGGAATTTGTGGTATTGGCAAATAGCGGTGCTGTTTCTGAGAAAATCTGCTGTTGTGAGTCTTGGGATGCCCAATTAGAATTTAAAACTTGAATTAAGGCAGTTTTACCGACAGCTTTGCCGCCAGTTACGGTAATCCGCAAATCTTGTCTGTCTAATTCGGCTTTGAGTCGATCGAGCTTTGCTGTTAGATGAGCCGGATTTACCGAGTTTTGAGCTTCTGAGGCGAGCAATTTAATTGCTGCTTCGGCCTGCGCGATCGCTTTTTCGGCTGCTTCCCGCTTGGCCAGGGGCTGCGGGAGTTCGAGTTCGAGTGTGGGAGATTGTTGTTTCCACCACCAATACCCCGCACCGGCAGCCGTCAAGCCGATGAGTGCCGTTTCTCCCATTTCTGAACCCGAATGCTGTAGAGTTTCCAACAGCCAAAGCGCTGCTGAAAGTCCTATTCCGCCTATCAAAATTGGTCGCCGCAAGTTAAGTGTCATTTTTCCCTTCCTGTGGGTATTATCGCCAAGCTTAACCTTACCGGGCTTGGTCTCCCTCCCTATATTCCATCGTACCTCTGCGACATCCAAACTGGCGATCGGGCGATCGGGCGGATTATACCATAAACCTTTTGCGGAAGTTCAAAAAGTTTGTAGTAAGGACTTCAGTCCTTGCTGTTGAGTTAAGCCAGCAAAAAGTGAAGTTATTACTACAAACTGTTGATATTTGACACTCTCCGGGAGTCAACGCCACGGAGATTCTTAAAACCACAACTTTAGTCTTAAAGGCGCTGTCAAATCGCCTCTACACACTCAAAACAACTACATCTTGCGAGTATTGCAATCGTGCTTACTTTTCCTTTGCTTTCGTCCTGCCATCACAATGCCAGATAGGTACGCTCTGTGTTCACCATTACTTGTTTACCCAGGCTACGGACGTATCGAGACGAGATAACACGGGGGTTGCTCCCTAATCAAACACTTCTTCGCATAGATGGTTATTCTTACTCAAACTTATTATAGCAATTTTCATGTTCCGTAGGGAAGAAAAGCCGTCCTATAAGGACGGGGCTTCAAACCCATTCTTTTTGGTGAAAAAGTCTAGGTAATTATCTAATCTCCCAGACAAATTCCCAAACCGCGGGCCGTTTTAACCAGAGTACCATCGAAGTCTACAGGTCTGTATTTGGCGATCGCATCTTCCAGCGGAACACTCACAACTTCTCGTTGTTGCCAAGATACCATGCGGTCAAATTTCTTTTCGGCAACTAAATCAACTGCTGCGACACCAAAAGCCGAAGCAATTAATCTTTCTAGCGGAGAAGGCGTTCCTCCGCGTTGAATGTGTCCCAAAACTGTGACGCGAGTTTCTGCACCGCTACAATCAGAAATTGTATCAGCTAAATACTGACCTATGCCACCTAATCGACTTTGGCCTAAGCGATTTGTGTGCATTACTAACTCGCCTGCTTCTGTCCGCACAGCCTCCGCTACTATAATTAAACAGTAGTTTTTTCCGCGTTGTTGGCGTTCTTGAACTTTGGCGCAGATTTCGGAAATTTTGTAAGGAATTTCGGGAATCAGAATTATATCAGCACCGCCAGCAATTCCGGCACTAATCGCAATATGTCCGGCATCGCGTCCCATGACTTCAACAATCATCACGCGGCTGTGACTGGCCGCTGTAAAATGTAAGCGATCGAGTGCTTCTGTGGCAATATTGACAGCAGTATCAAAACCGATCGAACGCTCGGTAATACCGACATCATTATCAATAGTTTTAGGAATAGCAACTAAATTCAAATTACCTGCGTTGGCAATCTTTCGGAGAATGGCAAGACTGCCATCGCCACCAATCCCAATTAAGGCATCCAAACCTAGTTGATGATAGCCTTCAATAATATCATCAGAGCGATCGCGCAAAGTTCCATCAGGCATCGGGAAAGCAAAAGGATTGCCCTCATTGGTAGTGCCTAGCATTGTACCCCCAATAGTCAGCCAGGAATCTACTTTCTCAATATTCAAGGGTGTTGCTTCAGGAGGGCGACTCATCAATCCTTTGGTGGCTTGACGAATGCCCATCACTTGCCAATTGTATGTTCCCGTCGCGCGGTAAACAACGGCTCTAATCACGGCGTTTAAGCCTGCACAGTCACCCCCGCTGGTGAGAATGCCGATACGTTTTTGTTCTCCCATAATTAAGCCAAACTTTTGTTCCTCAGAACATGGTTGATATTTTCAGATTCCGATTCGTTCAATCCTGATTTTTGACGTAAGTAGTTACAAACAAACTTTACTCTGTAACAGAATGTAAAGCTATGATAACCTTTGTGATTGCTTCGTTTCACTTTGTTTCACTGGCAATGACATACTTATGTATTTTCAAGCTTCACCTAATTGAGCAGCTCATCTCTGATGCACCCTACAAGCTTGATAGCTAACTTTCGTAGCGTCCCAAATCACCGTCTCAAATACAACATAAATTTTACTTGGGATTGAGGCGTTTAGAAACTTGGTTAACGATACCGCTGAGAATTGCACCGCCCATCAAAATACCGAGGGCAGGATTAAATACGGGCTGCCACAGACTGTACCATAAATCGAAACCGAGATTTACGCCAGTCGATCGCCCTGCAACGGCGATCGCAAACCACCCAAAAATAGCCAAGACGAAAAACACATCAGCGACTAAAATCAAGTTGAGGAAGTTAAGAATTTTATCTTTCATGGTCGATGGTTCCTTTTTGAGTGTATATGTGTCAACTTTTGGCAAGAGGTTGGCAAGGGAGCCGATGGATAGCTGCAACAGGCGATCGAATCAAGATAAAATAAAATATCATTCAATTGTTTTCGCATACTTGTGGTCAAAATATGGTTCGTTATACACTTCCTCAAAGCCCCGAAATTATTTTAACTGTCAAAGGGAAAGATTCAGCGAAAGCCCGCGAAGAAGCGATGGATAAGCTGATGCTGCTGATGGATGAAGGGAAGCTACCTACAGAGCTCGCAGAAGGATTTGGGCCCAAGCAGTTTGTTGAAGTTATCGAAGATGCTGCTGTGTCTGACGGCGAGGACGCAATTACTGAAGCAGTGCAGATTTTGAGCAATTTGGCAAGTCTCAAATTGAAGGTGATGGAATCCCGGGAAGAAGCCCTAAAAATCCGGGAGGCGATCGATATTTTGTTTACAGATGAGCCTGTGAGTGCGGAGGAAATTGGTCGTCTGAAAGACGGTTTTAAGGTTCTCAAAAACTTCGCTCAAGCTAATGTCCGCTATCGAGAAGCTAGGGGCAAAGCTGAGGAAGCTCGGGCAATTCTGGACGAAGCTTTGCAATCTGTAGAATCGGAAAAAAAGGCACAGAAATCAGCGAAATAGTAGCTAACTGTAGGCAGGGTAAGCGCACGTTAAATAGTAGCTCAGGATACAGATTAATAAGCCAGATACTGAGGTTAAAGGTGCAATGCTAAAGGTTTGTTAGATTTCCTCGCTTCGAGGCTGACACAAGGTGACACTCTCTGGGTATTCCCACCTCTTGGTTCCCGTTATGTCTCAAGGATTTGCGCCCGCTGCCCGCTGTTGAGCTGCCCACACAGGAGTGCGGTTCCCTTAGAAATATCAGCCTTAAGCCAAGGATTAGTAGACTGTTTTAAATCCGTCGAAGATCGAGCGAGTCGAACGGGGACAATGGCATCCTTTATCCGATATTCTGATCGTTGCGATTCTCTCCACCATTGCAGGCGGACAAAGCTCTTAAGCCATGGTGGAACTCTATGGCAGTAGCAAACAAGCTTGGCTCTCCACCTTCTTAGCACTCCCCAATGGCATCCCCAGCCCAGATAGCTTTCGGCGGGTGATTGAACGTCTCCACCCCAAACAGATGGAAGCCGCCTTCGATAACTGGGGGCGTTGCTGATTTACGGTATGAAAGGCTAAATAGGTCTGTCATAGAAACCAGTATCCACAAAGGTTTTGGATTTTAAACTTATTTTTTTCATACCATGATTAAGCAACGCCCAATATTTTAATAGAAATAGCAAAGAAAGAACACTCTTGACTGAAGTCCCCCGAGCCGCTTCCCTAGGAAGGACTAAAGTCACGCTTGTTTCCCGCATCCGGTATTGATTTTTATGAGCGATGACTATATGGTGAAGGTATTAGTCGCAGCGCTCCCTGAACTCTCTCAAAGTAGCAGTCCTACAACCTAGATGGCAAGTGCGTTAAATGGTATTAATTTGTGGGGTAGGCTTGCTGTGCCTACCCCTGTATGTATGTTGCTATTAGGCTAGGCGCGAACGCTCCTTTCTTTTTTGCTACCTTCAAAGTCGCGAGCCGAGCCGACTTCGTAGCCTCCTGTCCGCAAGCGGCGGTCTAAATCGCTGGCTTCGGGAGAAGTTTTTGTGGCTTCTTCGATTGTCACTCTACCTTCAAGTACGAGTTTGTAAAGATCCTGGTTGATAATCTTCATGCCTTCGTAGGTGTCATTTTGCATCAACCGGAAAGCTTCATCATCATCACCTTTCATCAAGTAATCGTGCATGGCTGGCGTGTTCACCAAAATATCGTGAACTGCGACGCGGCGGTTGTCAACTGTTGGCAGCAAAAGTTGGGCAATTACTGCTACTAAAGAATCGCAAATTTGAATCCGCATCGCCTGCTGTTCCTCAGGTGGGTAGAGGTTTAACAAGCGGTTAAGAGCGTTGATGGCGCTGCGAGTGTGGAGGGTTCCCAATACTAAGTGACCAGTTTGAGCTGCTTGCAAGGCTGTATTGATGGTAACGCGATCGCGCATTTCCCCGATCAGGATGACATCGGGGTCTTCCCGCAAAACTGCCCGCAAAGCCTGCTGGAACTCGTGGGTGTGCAAGCCGACTTCCCGCTGGCTGACCAAGCATTTTTTAGAAGGGTGAATGAATTCGATCGGGTCTTCAATTGTAACTACGTGCTTCTGTTCCGTCTGATTGAGGTGGTCGATCATCGCAGCGACTGTTGTCGATTTCCCGGAACCGGTAGGCCCGGTAATCAAAATTAATCCTTGCGATCGCAAAATGACCTTTTTGAGAACTTCTGGCAACCTCAAGGAGTCGATAGTGGGTATTTCTAAACTGATCAACCGCAATACTAGGGCGCCACCACTGAGGGAATCAAAACAGTTTAGCCGACACCGCACGAAGCCCGGGTAAAAAATTGCTGCATCTAATTCCTTGGTAGCTGCAAACTGTTTTCGCTGTTCGGGGGTGAGAATTTCGGCTAAGTAATGTTCAAAAATTTCTGGCGTGACTTTGGGGTGGCTGGTTGCTACTTGCATGACGCCCCGAATCCGAAATCGAGGTACTTGACCGACTCGAATGTGAATGTCGGAAGCCGAGGCGGTATGGGCATCTCTGACCATTTGTTCGATCGTACTTACGGGAGTCTCAACAGCCCGCTGCTGTTGCTGCTGATGCTGCTGTTGCGCCAGGGGGTGTGCAGCAGGCGCCGGTGGTGGTGGCGCGGGAGTTGCAGCCAAGGGCGGCGGTGGCGGGGGTGTGCGGCGGGCTTGAGGGTCGGGTTTAACGGGTGTAGGATTGTTTAATGGGTTCATTTTTTAGTCTCCAGTGAGTCGATTTTAGATTTTAGATTTTAGATTTTAGATTGACTCGCAGCGCCGTGAATCTGGGAGTTTCAACTATGGTCTAAAATTTGGGGATTGACCGTGCGCGATCGAGTGTCGGGATCTTGTATCCGTTATTGGGCGGGGTCAAAGTATCATTGAAAAAATTCCCGATTTCTAATCTAATCGCTCGCTTGCTAATTCGGTGCCAAATGCTGAGAATATTTTACAATTAGGCTTGATGGGCGATCGAGCAATTAACAGTTTTAACTCCTATGAACATCCGTCACAAAATTGCCGACTGGCTCGAAAATCGCGCTGTTACTCCTGCCTACGCGGGTTGGCTGCTCTCGGGGATGACGGTGTTCTTTTTTGGGTCTGCTACTAATACAATGTCTGGGTGGCTGTACGCGCTCAGCGGTGGCAGTTTGGCGCTGCTGGTAGTAGCTGCGGTTTTGCCTGCAAAATCGCTGCGTTCCTTGGAAGTCCGCCGCCACCCGATCGAACCTGTGAGTGCGGGCGATAAAATCACTGTGGAACTAGAAATCGAAAATAGCGCCCGCCAACCTAAAACCTTGTTGCAAGTGGTAGACATCTTACCGTTTGTATTGGGAAAAGAGCTTGTCCGCCCGATCGAGATCGTAGAGCCTAAAAGTATATACAGGGATACATACTACGTGGAAGTCCGGCAGCGGGGCGTCTATCGCTGGCAAGAGGTGCACTTGAGGACGGCGGCGCCTTTAGGGTTGTTTTGGTGCCGTCGCAGCCGCCCGGTAAAAGCGGTGGCGGTGGTTTACCCGCAGGTTTTGCCGTTGAGCACTTGCCCTTTGATCGATCGCATCGGTCAGGAAGACAGTCCGCAATTGTACGATCGCCTGCGATCGCAAACCGCTACCGAAGGCCTCACCCGCAACCTGAGACCTTACCGTCACGGAGACCCCACCCGCCTGATTCACTGGCGCACCAGCGCCCGCTACGGAGAACTGAGGGTGAGAGAGTTAGAAGTTGCAGCAGGCGGCCAAGAAATTATTATTGCTCTCGACAGCGCTGCATTGTGGCAACCAGAGGAATTTGAACGAGCGGTGACAGTAGCAGCGTCTCTTTACTTCTATGCTAGCAAGCGCCTGTTAAACGTCAAACTTTGGACGGCCGGAACCGGACTTGTCTCGGGGAACCGGGTAGTTTTGGAAACCTTGGCGGCGGTTAATGCTGCCGAAGATGCGATCGATAGTCGATCGCAACTATCGATCATTTGGCTAACTCAAAACTCTGCAAGTTTAAGCACTCTTACCCAAGGTAGTCGTTGGGTACTCTGGCCGAGTTCCACTGCGGAAACAGGCGAAAAACTGTTAGTGAAACATGATTTACCTGGTTTAGAAATTCGCTCGGATAGACCTTTAGAACTTCAGTTACAAGATGCTTTAGAAAGAGCAATTAGTTATTAAGATTGAGTGGATAAGTTTTCCGCTATCATATCAAATCCGGTGACAGCAGAATTCTGCCAGTGCGAGCGTCCCCCCTCGCGACAGGAGATAATATCGTTTCCGGTATCATCTCAAATCGAGTAACAGCAGAATTCTGCCAGTGCGAGCGTCCCCGCTCGCGACAGGAGATAATATCGTTTCCGGTCAAATCCAGTAACAGCAGAATTCTGCCAGTGCGAGCGTCCCCCCTCGCGACAGGAGATAATATCGTTTCTGCGAGCGTCCCCGCTCGCGACAGGAGATAATATCGTTTCCGGTCAAATCCAGTAACAGCAGAATTCTGCCAGTGCCAGCGTCCCCGCTCGCGACAGGAGATAATATCGTCTCCGGTGGCATCGGAATTATATATCAATACGGTTTACTTAACGCTTTTTTAGGAATTTTATCTGACGATTTTCTAGGCAATACAGGCATTTTTTGCAAGTCAGATTCTTCTTAAGTCAACCGTATTGAATTATATATTTGAATCGTCAGAATTCTGCCAGTGCGAGCGTCCCCGCTCGCGAGAGGAGATAACTTGCGAGCGGGGACGCTCGCATTGGTAAAATGATGATTCTGATGCAAAGAGAAACGAGAGTACAAGCTTTTCCCAATTTAAATAACATATTTGGGGCGGACAATCTTAGCCCACCCCACAAGATTTTAATTGTAGAGAGATAGTTTAATTTAAATGGCGAGCCGATCGCACTCATTTACTGAAAAGAAAATCCTAATTTCTATCACTCTGTAGTTTCGGGGAGAGTTTCGACTACATACTCGGGTACATACTCAGCTACCTTTTCAGGTAGATTCTCTGGCAATTTTTCCGGCAATTTATAGGGCAAATTTTCCGGTGGATTTTCCAGTCTCACTCGCCGGATCGGCAGATTTGCGATCAGTGACATAGCCCGCTGGTCGCTTTCGAGACCGAACTCTGACTCAGTGGTATCAATTTCCACGTAGCGAGACACCACCTCTAGAATTTCTCGGCGCATAGACTCAACCATTTCGGGGCTGAGTTCTGACCGATCGTGGGCTAGAACGAGTTTGAGGCGGCGTTTTACATCGTCGCGGCTGTTGTCAGGGATGCGCGGGAAAAGTCGTTCGAGAAGTGTGTATATCATGGTTGCGGCGGGTTTGTCAATGGTTGGGCATAGAAAAAGTCAGGCGATTTTAGATTTTAGATTGGGGAATGACTTATTCCCGTCTGGTTTGGAGTCGGGGGCAGCAGTTTGATGCTTTTTGCGAAATGGTTTTACTCCGGGAATTTTTCGGCTAGTTTTTGCGATGCAGTGGCTGCTATTAAAGGTCGATCGCCAATAGGGCAGCACATCACATAATTTTAGTATTGAAAAACTTGCGGAGGCGAGTGAAAAACGTTTCCCGACGGGGAGTGAGATCTAAAAAATCAACTTTTTCGCCTTCTAAACGGCGGGCAATATTGTCGAAGGCAGTTCCAGCTAAAGAGGTCGTTTCCGACAATACTAATGGTTCGCCTCGGTTGGTGGAAACGATGACCCGCTCGTCGTCGGGAACGACGCCTAACAGCGGAATGGCAAGGATTTCCCGCACGTCTTGCACCGACATCATATCATTTGCCAGCACCATTGCAGGCCTGATCCGGTTGACGATTAGCCTGATTTTCTTGACATTGTTGGCTTCCAGCAGGCCGATGACTCGATCGGCATCGCGGACAGCAGCGATTTCTGGAGTCGTGACAATGATACCTTCTTGCGCCGGGGCGATCGCATTTTGGAAACCCTGCTCAATTCCAGCCGGAGAGTCGATCAAAATATAGTCATATTTTGGTGCCAACATCCCCACAAGCTGCTTCATTTGGTCGGCGCTGATGGCATCCTTCATCCGAGTTTGGGCCGCCGGTAACAGCACCAAGCGCGGCTGCCGCTTATCTTTCACCAAAGCTTGCTCTAAGCGACACTCTCCGGCGAGAACTTCTAATGCCGTGTAAACAATGCGGTTTTCTAAGCCCAGCAGCAAGTCTAAATTTCTGAGGCCGAAATCGGCATCAATTACCGCAACGGTGCGCCCCCGCTTAGCTAAAGCCATGCCGAGATTGGCTGTGGAGGTAGTTTTTCCCACTCCGCCTTTCCCTGATGTAACAACAATAATGCGAGCCATAAGCGATTTTAGATTTATTGGTAATTGCGAATTGGTAATTGCGAATTGGTAATTGCGAATTGGTAATTGCGAATTGGTAATTGCGAATTGGTAATTGCGAATTGGTAATTGCGAATTATTCGCCATTAGTATTTGGTAATTTAGCCAGCATCTTTTATTCCTTGAATCAACTCAACGCTCACAACTAATAAGTCTGATTGTTAGACAAATTTTAGAGGAAGTTTCATTGATATTTTCCATCGTCCTTTAATGACTGATTTAGCCAAGACAAAAATTATCAAATGCAGGTTGAAACAGCATTACCAATTACAAATTACCAATTACCAATTACCAATTACCAATTACCAATTACAAATTACCAATTACCAATTACCAATTACCCATTACCCATTACCCATTACCAATGACCAATTACCCATTACCGCCCATTAACTGCGATTTGTCAAAATCAGAGGCTCTACCGATCCGAATCCCCTGAGGCGTCACATAGGCGACTTCCGGGAAAAACTGAGCGGGTGAGGCTTCTGGGCCTCTGGCAACGTACTTAGCAATCCTAATCACCATCGGTTCCATCTGCAAGGTCATAATCACGCTGTTGGTGTTGCCGCCGGCACCCGCGTGCACGACGCCCCGCAAACGGCCCCAAACCAGGATATCGCCTCCGGCGACGACTGAGCCACCGGGATTTACATCTCCCAAAAGTACGATCGTCCCTGGGTGACGAATTTCTACGCCCGATCGCACAGTCATCTGCAAATATAAAGGTTCCGCCAGCGATTGCGGTTTGTCGGCGGATTTACTCAGGGTAGAAACCGGAGGCTGCTGTTCTACAGAATAGCCTGCCGTAGCTGCGGCAACGGCCGTTTGGCGGCGGCTGGTGTGGACTCGTTTGAGTTGCAGTTCCGCTTCCAAGAGGGCATCGGCGATTTCTTGCAGTTGGCGGATATCCAAAAGTCGATCGCTGCCCATCAATTGTACTTCGGCATTCGGCTGCCAAAAACGTTCTCCAGCATTCAGCCTGACTTTTAACTGCTGGCAAAGTTCAGTCCAAGTCGATGCCGTACCACTTCCAGGTTCGTTGTTCGTTTCTGGGGGAAGTAGCAACAATAGCTGTCCATCTTCAGTCTTAAGTCGGACTTGCAGATCTAAGCTAACTTCGGGTGTTGATTGAGGGGTGGCAGCAGCGGCTGTTGAGGCATCGGGTGTCATGGGACTGTTCGATCTCGGGTAGGGACAGGTTAACATCAATATTAGCTTGAGTCGTCTTTTGCCTCAGCCTTTTAGGCGAAAACTCTGGTTTTTTTTATTTTTTACCGCAAGTAGGGCAATTCTATTTCATTTTTGAACAAGATTTTTTTGATTTACCGCAGAGGGCGCAGAGGACACAGAGAAAGAGAATCAAGAGCGGAATACAGTGGCTGTAAACTGCGTATTTTACTGCTATAAGTAGCACGTCTAACCACATTTGTCTAACTTAGGCAATTATTGCTTTACCAGAAAGCATTAGTTGAAAGCCTTTCCCTTTGAGGTAGAGATTAAAATCAAACGATTCATTACTCCTATCCTCTTCCTTCTTTTCACAACTATCAACTGTCAACTGAAAATTACTATGCAGCAAATAGAACGTTATCGCGGCAGTCTGATCGGTTTAGCAGTTGGCGACGCTTTGGGAACAACTTTAGAGTTTTGTCGCCCCGGAACCTTTGAGCCGATTAACGATATGATTGGCGGCGGCCCGTTTCGACTGCAACCGGGACAGTGGACGGATGATACATCAATGGCACTTTGTTTAGCCGAAAGTTTGATTGAAAAAAAAGGTTTCGATCCAGTCCATCAATTAGAAACTTATTTGAAGTGGCGGCGAGACGGACATTTGAGCAGTACGGGCAAGTGTTTTGATATTGGCAATACGGTGCAACAAGCACTTTGGCATTTTCAAGATACAAAAAAGCCTTACTGCGGTTCTACTGATTCTTGGGCTGCTGGAAATGGTTCGATTATGCGTTTGGCTCCGGTACCTTTGTTTTATGCGAAAAATCCTTTAGAAGTCATAGACAAATCTGGAGAAAGTTCTCGCACTACTCACGGTGCTGCTACTTGCGTCGATGCTTGCCGCTATTTTGGTACTTTAATTGCGGGGGCTGTGAATGGAGTTAGTAAAGAAGTTTTGCTTTCGGAAAGATATTGTGCGATCGCCGAATATTGGGCCGCGCACCCGCTGGTGGCAGAAATTGATGAAATTGCGGCGGGTTCTTTTAAGCGGCGACAACCTCCTGAAATTAAGGGTACTGGTTACGTGGTTAAGTCTTTGGAGGCGGCACTTTGGGCGTTTTATAACAGTTCGTCTTTTGCCGAAGGGTGTTTGTTGGCTGTGAATTTGGGCGACGATGCGGATACAACTGGTGCGGTTTACGGACAGTTGGCGGGAGCTTTTTACGGTGAATCTGCTATACCACAAAAATGGCTCTCGCAATTGGCACATAGCTCTTTAATTGCATCTTTCGCCGAACAACTCTTGACTGTAGGACTTACGCACGGGTGACTATAAACCGAGTTTTTGTACAACAGTTCGCGATCGCAAGTGTCACAATACTTAAATATTTTCTTAGGTACGTAGTTGCGCTTCAGCGCTCAAGCACAACCACGTACCTTTTTGAATATGCCAGTTGCGTAATTTCGGTAGAAAAATGTTTTCTTACACCAGTTGAAATACCCGGTTTATCAGATTTTTTGTGCGTAACTCATATAGCCCTTCTCAGATAGATGAGGTATGACTTTCATGGGATTGTTTGGTGTGTAACTCGCTTAGTGTATAATCACCATAAGAGCGCTGAAGCGCAACTACGTACCTTTTTTGCGCGTAATCCCTAACTAAAATTAGGAGACGGCGCGATGCTCTCGCAACACGTAGCCAACTCCTCGAACCGTATGCAGCAGCCGTTTTGAGTTATTTGCTTCTAACTTAATCCGCAACGCCCGAATATACACTTCAATAATATTTGACTCGCCCATAAAATCGTAACCCCAGACTTTTTCTAAGATGCGATCGCGCGTAATGACTTGACGGGGATTCCGCAGCAAAAATTCCAACAAATCAAACTCTTTTGCCGTGAGTTCAATTAGTTGATTTCCTCGATAAACTTCACGGGTTAAACAATTTAAGATTAAGTCTTCAAATTCTAAGCTATCCGGGTCATTTGGTTGAGTTCGGCGCAGGCGTGCTTTCACCCTCGCGAGGAGCTCTTCCATACTGAAAGGCTTCGTTACATAATCATCAGCGCCAGCATTTAATCCCGTTACGCGATCGGGTACTTCATCCTTTGCTGTTAATATAATTATTGGTACTTGCACGCCAGTCGATCGCAATCTCAAACAAATATCCAATCCAGAGATACCCGGAAGCATCCAATCTAAAATCAACAAATCCGGTTCAGCCGTGCGGGCGAGGGTTAATCCATCCAATCCGTTGGGGGCGACAGTGACGTGATATCCTTCTAGAGTAAGTTCAGATTCGATGAACTTTGCCAGTTTCGGGTCATCTTCAACAAGGAGAATGCGATCGCTCATAGCTGCGGATTCCAAACAGGTAAGGTGATAGTAAAAATACTACCTTCTCCCGGTTTAGAGCGGATCGCGATACGTCCTTCCATACCTTCGATCAGGCTTTTGGCGATCGCCAATCCCAACCCAGTACCGTCTCTAGAGCGCGTCATAGACTCATCCACCCGGTAAAACCGCTCGAAAATCCGTTTTTGGTGTGGCAGAGAAATACCAATGCCGCGATCGCGCACATGAACCATCACCTGCTGTTCCCTCTTTTCTAAGACTAACTCAACAGGTTGTTCGGGAGCAGAATACTTAATAGCATTATCAACTAAATTAATTAAAACTTGTTGTAAACGATCCTGATCCGCACAGGCGACAACATCCTCATCATTTGACACCAAAATAACTTGCCGATTGCTAACCTTTGCACTCATTTCTGCCACCTCCGCCACCAGAGTATTCAGAATCACCGGATGCAAACGAAAGTGCAAATTGCCACTATCAGCCCGCGCCAAATCCAGCAAATCTTCTAACATCCGAATCGTGCGTTCAGTTTCACCAACCGCCGTTTCCAGTGCTTGCTGCTGATAGTCGCTTAAATTAGTGCTGCGCCGCAGCAAACTTTGTAAATAACCAACTACCACCGTCAGGGGAGTGCGTAATTCATGGGAAACATTACCCACAAATTGGCGCTGTTGCTCCCAGGAACCGGATAATCTAAACAACATTTCATTAAAGGTTTGTGCAAGTCCTAAAATCTCATCAGGAGCCTGATGCAGTTGGAGTTTTGCCGCCTGCAAATTATCAGCAGACAAAGTGCTAGCAACCTGACTCATCTCTTCCAGAGGGGCCAGAGCATGACGTATGCGACTGGCGATCGCCACGATCAACACTAAAATTACCACAACACTGACCATAATTAAACTCCGAATCCCATCATTTAACTCATGTTGCTCGTCCGTGATATCTTGAGAGAAATATACCGTACCCAACAACTGATTTTTAATCCTCAGAGTTGTGCTACAGATTACCAAATAGCGATCGGCAACCCGAACAAAAGTCGGCTCAGCAGGTACTTCCGTCAACGAAATCATCTTCGTAATCTTAGAAGATTGCATATCCATATCAGGTGAATTCACCAACAGCATCCCATCATTGCGCTTCACCCACACCATAATTCCCCCTGTCGAAGCTTGATGAACGCTGCGGCTTAAACCAATTTCTAGAGAACCCATTTCACTATAAAGTTCCACCTGTTCGGGAAACCGGATTCCAATATATTCCAGCGTTTTTTTATGAGCAACTACTAGATTTTGCGATCGTTGCCAGCCAGCCCAAAATGCCACACTGCTAAGTCCTAAAATCGATAGTACCAGCAATTCCAGAGTCAAGCGAAACTGAAGCGAAGAAGTAGAAAATCGCTTGCCCTTGAGATTGTCAATGGTTGCTCTTAATTGCCGAATACGCTTCATTGTTTAGTTAGGAGTAGCGAGGGATTAACGAAAAGTCATAAACCATATTTTTGACGAAAAGACACGTTTAGACCATAATATAAGCTAAAAAACCCGGTTGATTGGATATGAGTCCTAGGGTGCGTAGCCTGCGAAAAATCCTAACTAAAGATTGATAATCTCGCAGCGACGCACCTGACAAAAACCGGGTGCATCTGGTTTTTAAAGAGAGCGAACCATGACCGCATATAAGTTATTAACGCAGATGCACCCCAAACACCTCTGGTACTCATGCAATTTTATCTCTTAAAATTATCTGCATTTATCTGTGTTGCATCTGCCTTTCATCTGCGATCGCTCAATCGCTCAATCCCGAAATTTATCCCTTAAAAAATCTCCGCAGTACCTTTAATCTGATTAAATTCAAAGCGTCGAGCATAATCTGTTTCACCATAAAGATTAAAACTAATAGTTGGTTCATCTCCCAGCGCTTCCACATGATGAATCGCATCGGGCATCAAGCACAAAATGTCACCCGGTGCAAGCAAAATATCTCCCACTGTTTGAATTTTATCGGGAAACTTCGGAATTGGCGATCGCCTCCACAAAGTATTTTTCTCCTCTCCACCCAGTAGCGCCACCAGTCCCCAACTAGCATGATTGTGAATTGGAGAAACAGCACCCGGAGCCCAAGCCACCAACTGCACAGTCAGAGGAAAAAACGGTTCATCATAAAGAGTTTGTACCGCCCATCCCGTCTCCGAGTCAGGTTCGAGAAGAGCAATTTGCAGCCAGGAAGAACTATCTAACAACCTGCGAACCAGGGGACAAATTGCCTGGAGTCGTAAATAATCATCACTAATTTGGTCTAATACATCTTCCAAATCAGTTAAAAAGCGATAAAGTCGGTAGGGATGAGTCAAATCTTCAATTTGACTGGTATCCTCAGAAACACGGTATTGTCCATCATTAGTCACAAACAAGTTTTTTCCTGTCATCACTGCTCAACTCACTGTTAAATGACTGCACTACTAAAAAATAGTCATGGTTAATCTCCACTCTATAAGACCTTCCTGGCAACTAGATGATATTTTCCTAAATAAAAGATGAATTTTAGCTGAAGACGCGAATCAATTAATCTCAAACTTTAGACAAAAGCGCCAAAGTTGAGAAGCATCTTGAAATTATCTGCCTTAATCTGCCTTAATCTGCCTTAATCTGGGGTTGACCAATTAGCAACCACTCATGATTTTATCTAAAATCTATCCGATCTTCATCTTACGCTCATATTTCTCTAAATTAATGCTGTTAATCTCAAGTCACAGAGGCATAAGTTACTCTCGGTCTCAATTCAGATTCAGGATTGAAACTCCAAGAGTTTTCTATTCGCCTTCTTGTACATAAACCCTAGATTTTGGAGATTGAATATGCGTAAACCAGCATTATGGCTCAGCTTGTGTCTAAGTAGTTTGGTAGTTACAGTATCGCTGGTGACTGCAACGACACTCAATACCTCTGCTATAACTAATAGTGCGATCGCACAAACCAACCCCTGCGCTTCCAAAAACCCCTGCGCTTCCAAAAACCCCTGCGCTTCCAAAAACCCCTGTGCATCAAAGCAAAAAAACGTAGGAGGCCCGCTAGCAAAAGAAGTGCAAGGAAAGCCCGTCGTAGTTGACGTTTATGCAGCCTGGTGTGCTGGCTGCAAAAACATTGCCCCTACGCTTTCCCAACTGAAACAGCAATATGCAGGAAAAGTGAATTTTGTGGTGCTAGATGTGACAGATAAATCAACCACTTCTCAAGCAGAGGCAAAAGCGAAACAGTTAGGACTCAGCCAATTTTTCGCATCGAATAAGTCTCAAACGGGAAGTCTAACCATCATCGACCCTGCCACAGGAAATATTCTAGCACAGCATCGCAACAATCCCAACAAATCTGCCTATACAACCGTGCTCGATCAAGCGCTTGCTAAAAAATAGCTGCTTGCAGGTTATAGGTAAATCGATCGAACAGGATTTACGCATGATAAGAGTGCATAGGCGAGATCGAAAACCGGGTTTTTACGAAATTTATGCGTCTAAAACATCAAATTAGCTAAAAAACTCGGTTTTTTTTATATGCTGTTACACAGTAATATTTGTTTTCGCCAATCTACTTACTTTTGCGTAAATCCTATTAAATATTCTAGGAGAAGCCATGACAGATATTCAAAAGCGTGAACCCCAAGATAAAAGTACCAAAAATTTTAAATCTCCGAATAAATGGCTATTTTTGGGTGGATTGGCATTACTAGGGTTAGTGCTGGCACTGGCGTTCGCAGGCCCGTTTTCTCAGGCAATTGAACATCTGATTTCGGTAACTGAAAACAACTATCAGCAATGGTTCAGCCAGCAAGATACAGCTAACCCACTGGTATTGTTTCTCCTAGCCTTTATCGGTGGTTTAATCGCCAGCATTTCACCCTGTATTCTGGCAATGTTACCCGTTAACTTGAGTTATATTGGTACCCGAAATATCACTTCCAAGCGAGATGCTTTTCTTAAAGCCAGTTTGTTTGTGTTGGGAGTTGTGACAATTCTCAGTTTTTTCGGGCTGGCATCCTCATTTGCCGGGGCTGTCATGGTAGACTACCGGGGCTACATCAATATTGTTGTAGGAATTATCATTTTTATCATGGGTTTTAGCTTGCTAGGAATTGTGAAATTGCCTTTACCGGGAATCAATATAAATGCTTCAAATTTGGGACCATATGGGGTAGGAGTGACTTTTGGTTTGGTGAGTTCTCCTTGCGCTAGTCCGGTTTTATTTGCTGTGCTGGCAGCGGGAGGGGCTACTGGTTCACAATTGCTAGGAACCTTGACCATGATCTGTTATGCTCTCGGATATACAAGCATCATCTTTCTTGCCAGTCTATTGACTGGTTTTGCCAAGCAAGCTAAGACTTTGATGCAGCATTCCGAGTCGATTCTGAGATTTGGTAGTGTCGCTCTAATTTTGACAGGTTTGTATTACATGATTGAGGGTGTTCGCTGGTTTTTTTAGCAACTTATGAGAATTTTATCTCCGATCCAGTTCTTCCTCATTTAGGACTCATTTTCTTGAGTGTTAATGTAAATAACCTCAAGTCTTGAAGATAACTAACTGTCAGCAGAGTTGCCAGAGAGTAAAAAAATCAAGCAAATATCAGGTCTGAAATTACTAACAATTCATCTGGAGATTAAACACATGAAAGTAAAATACATTACCACGATCGCCATTGCCACCATTTTAGGCTTGGCAACAGCTAATGTTAGCTACGCCAACTTCAAGGCTTCCACCAACTTAAACTCTACAACCGTTTCATCCAAGATTGCAGAAGCCAATCCTTGCGCTGGAAAAGCCAACCCTTGCGCTGGTAAAAATCCTTGTGCTGGTAAAGCCAATCCTTGTGCTGGTAAAGCCAATCCTTGTGCTGGTAAAAATCCTTGTGCTGGAAAAGCCAATCCTTGTGCTGGAAAAGCCAATCCTTGCGCTGGTAAAGCCAATCCTTGCGCTGGTAAAGCCAATCCTTGTGCTGGAAAAAGCAGCACAACAACTGTTCATCCTAAGTATTACACCGAGAAAGGTGTGGCTCTTGATGGTCAGGATGTTGTAGCCTATTTCACCCAAGGCAAATTAGTGATGGGAGTTAGCCAATTTAAACAGAATTGGGGCGGAACAACTTGGATATTTGCTAGTGCAGCCAACCGCGATATGTTTGCCAAAAATCCTGAAAAGTATGCTCCTCAATACGGTGGATATTGCGCTCAGGCTGCCAGTGAAGGCAATCTTGTTGCAACCCAGCCTGATGCCTGGAAAATTGTTAATGGGAAGCTTTATCTCAACTACGACAAGAAAGTACAGGCACAGTGGATGGGTGATATTCCCGGTCACATTGCTTTAGCAAACAAGAATTGGCCGACTATTCTGAATAACAAAGAACTGTTTCGTTAACTTCAAATAGGACTTAGGGCGGGCGGGACGCCCATCCCACAAGAAAATGTCTGGTGGCACAGGCATCTTGCCTGTGGCCCCTTCGGGCAAGGGCGGGCGGGACACCCCACAACAAATTTGACCTCTGGTGGCACAGGCATCTTGCCTGTTCCTAAGAGGGCGGGCGGGACGCGCACCCCACACCCGTTCATACATTTTCCTCAAAAAAAATATGACTTCATGGCTGAATTCTTTGGGCTGGCATCGTCGAGACAGTGCCCGCAGCAACCGGATACCGATCGCCACCCTCGTCATGTTAGGTTCAGTTATCCTAACCGGTGGAGTGGTTGCAGCTTGGTTTTCGGGTAACGGCACTCTCTATCATCTATTTGCCAAACTCCAATCGATGCAGAATCATCCTCCAATGTGGCTGGAAGTGCCAATGGTAATGGGGGAGTCTTTACTAACACCTACGATCGCTCTGCTGGCTATTGCTTGGCTGATTATGCGTGTTTCGCCCGTACCCCGAACCTGGTCGCGGGTTGCAGTCATCGGCATTTTGTTGGTGTTGGTGACTCGCTATCTGCTGTGGCGATCGCTCACAACTTTAAATGTATCCAATCCCTTAGATGGAGTGTTTAGCATTGGGTTGTTTCTCCTAGAACTTTTCCTCTTGCTGACCAATATCCTTCAGTTATTTTTGATGTTGCGCGTCAAGGATCGGCATTCAGAAGCGAATCGGTTGGCGATCGATATAGTTGAGGGTAGATTCACACCAGCAGTTGATGTTTTGATTCCCACTTACAACGAGCCTGCCTATATTCTCAAACGCACTGTTATTGGTTGTCAAGCCATCGACTATGCCAATAAAAAAATCTATCTCCTCGATGATACGCGCCGTGAAGAAATTCGGCAAATTGCAGAGGAATTAGGGTGTGAATACCGCACTAGAGCTAATAATCACCATGCAAAAGCCGGGAATTTGAATCATGCTTTGACTCATACTCAAGGAGATTTCATCGTTGTTTTTGATGCCGACTTTATCCCTACCAAAAACTTTCTGATTCGCACCGTTGGTTTCTTCCAAGATCCGAAAGTTGCCCTGGTTCAAACGCCTCAAAGTTATTACAATGCTGACCCGATCGCCCGTAACTTAGGTTTGGATAATGTTATTGCGCCGGAAGAAGAGGTTTTCTACCGCCAAATTGAACCGCTCAAAGATGGCGCCGGCAGTGTAGTTTGTTCTGGAACCTCCTTTGTTGTCAGGCGCAGCGCCTTAGAAGATGCCGGAGGATTTGTTACCGAATCCCTCAGTGAAGACTATTTCACAGGGATTAAACTTTCTGCTAAAGGCTATCGCTTAGTGTATCTCAACGAAAAACTCAGCGCTGGTTTAGCAGCAGAAAATATTTCTGCTTACGCCACTCAACGGCTGCGCTGGGCGCGCGGAACTTTACAAGCTTTTTTTATTGATTCCAATCCGCTGACTATCCCCGGATTAAACCTGATTCAGCGACTCGCGCATTTAGAAGGACTCCTGAATTGGTTTGGTAGCATTCCGCGTATCGGCTTTCTGTTGATGCCCTTAGCTTATTCCTTTTTGGGTGTGATTCCCATCCGAGCTACTGTTCAAGAAATGCTGTACTTTTTTCTGCCCTATTATTTGGTGCAGTTGACGGTTTTCTCCTGGTTGAATCATCGAGCGCGATCGGCATTACTCTCTGATATTTATTCACTGGTACTGGCATTCCCGCTGGTTTTGACCGTCTTTGGGGTGATGCTGTCTCCCTTCTCCAAAGGATTTAACGTCACAGCCAAAGGCACTGTGAGCGATCGCTTTTCGTTCAACTGGAAATTAGCGCTACCGTTGCTGCTATTATTTATTCCCAATGCCATCAGCCTGTGGCACGTTCTGGGAACCTGTTTGATTCAATTTCAGATGCACGCCTCAGAGCCGGAAATCATCCAGCAGCTCAAAGGGTTGGGGATTGGTTGGATTTGGAGCACCTACAACCTTTTAATTATCAGCATTACGCTGTTAATATTGTTAGATGCTCCTAAGTCCGATCGATACGAATGGTTTGATTTGCGTCGATTGGTACGGCTGGCGATCGACGGACAAATCTTTTGGGGCGTGACTACTTTTATTTCTGAAGTGGGAGTTCATCTAGAGATTACTCAAGCCGGATTCCCTGCGCTGATTCCAGGAGAAATGCTTTCAGTCAAGCTCAAAATTATGGAAGAAAATTTGAGGCTGCAAGGAGAGATAACTCGGGTAGATTTTAGCAATGAATTTCCCTCGGTACAGATTCGGTTTGATGAATTGGCTTTGCCGCAACATCGATGTCTGGTTGAGATGTTGTTTTGTCGTCCGAATCAATGGAAACGCTCTTGCGCTCCTGGCGAGTTAAAGTCTCTATTCCTGTTATTTGGGATTTTATTGAAGCCTCGGGTTTTGTTCGATCGCACTCGGGCGATCGATTTCGTCAAAATCTCAAAAATTTAGTTTGATCCAGTTTAAAAACAAAAAGGTGCTTTATGGAAATTAAAGATTTTCTGGCTTTGCTGCATCCTGTTTTAGCTGTGGCGATCGTTTTTCCAATGCTGGGCATTGTGCTGAATATGGCTTGGCAAACTAGGCAGCGCCGCCAGCAAGTTGCATCTGGAGATAAGAGCAAAATTCCCCCTGTAGTCGGCGGCGAACACGTCAAAGCAGGTAAAATTCTGTCGGGATCTGTGGTAGGAGTAACTCTGTTGGGTCTGGGCTACCCAATTTTCGATCATATTTTGAGCAAGGATGTTTGGAGCAAAAACTCGTTTCAGGTAATTTTCATTATTCTGATGTTTGTTGCTACGATCGCCTCTTTGGTCATGTTATATCGATCGACACCTGCTATGTGGCGGGGCGTATTTGCGACTCTGACGGGTGCTGGCTTGGTGATTCTTGGCGCTCAAGATGGCGTTTTTCGGCGCACCGATGAATGGTATTGGTCTCACTACTACATTGGCATCACCGCTGCGTTGCTGATGGTTTTCTCCCTGGCCATCGTTCCAGACATTTATAAAGATCGATCGAATCGCTGGCGCACGATCCATGTCATCTTGAACTCGATCGCTGTATTGCTCTTTTTGGGACAAGGAATGACCGGAACCAGGGATTTGTTGGAAATTCCCCTGAGTTGGCAGAAACCCTATATCTATAGCTGTGACTTCCCCAATAAGACTTGCCCAAAGCCTTGAGCGATCGCATTACTTGGACAGTCCTGGACACAACTGGCACTCTGATAGTGGTTGATTTTAGGTACGTAGTTGCGCTTCAGCGCTCTTTCATGTTGTGGAAAAGAGCGCTGAAGCGCAACAACGTACCTTTTCATGTAAAAAAAATTAATCTGAAAAAACTCTTGACATTTGCCGCAGCTTATGGGTAGATTTTTCCTCCCGGTATTCGTAGAAAAAAATATTTGCAAATCTTAAGTTTTTATTAAATTAAGTATTACAATAGTGGTAACTTTCAACTAAGTATTTATTCTCAATATCATGATAGCGGATCAATTTCCTTGGCTGACCGCAATTGTCATGCTACCCCTCGTAGCTGCCCTCGCCATCCCTTTTCTGCCCGATACAGACGGCAAAACTGTGCGTTGGTATGCCCTGGGCGTAGGCATTGCAGATTTTGTATTAATGTGCTGGGTGTTTTGGACGCACTACGATCCGAGCATCTCCACTTTCCAAATCGTCGAGAAATATTCCTGGATACCCTCTTTAGGCCTCAACTGGTCTGTTTCGGTTGACGGATTGTCAGTTCCGCTGGTGTTATTGGCGGGATTGGTGACGACACTATCTATTTTTGCTGCATGGGAAGTCGATCGCAAGCCGCGACTTTTCTACTTCCTAATGCTGGTGATGTACTCGGCACAAATCGGAGTATTTGTCGCCCAAGACATCATGCTGCTGTTCATTGTTTGGGAATTAGAACTAATTCCGGTGTACTTGCTAATCTCGATTTGGGGCGGACAAAACCGTCGCTACGCAGCCACCAAATTCTTGATTTACACCGCCGGCGCTTCTATCTTTATTCTCGTCGCTGCCTTAGCAATGGGATTCTACGGCGGAGGAAACGTTACCTTCGACATGGTAGAACTGGGCTTGAAGGACTATCCGCTAGGTTTAGAAATCCTACTTTATGCGGGATTGTTTATTGCCTTCGGCGTGAAACTCGCGATTTTCCCCTTTCACACATGGCTGCCTGATGCCCACGGTGAAGCATCTTCTCCTGTGTCGATGATTCTGGCCGGCGTGCTGCTGAAAATGGGCGGCTACGGACTGATTCGCTTGAATTTGGAACTTCTTCCGAAAGCACACGTTTACTTTGCACCGATTATGGCGGTGCTCGGCGTAGTTAACATTATCTACGGCGCGCTGAATTCCTTCGGCCAAACCAACATGAAGCGCCGACTTGCGAATTCGTCGATTTCTCACATGGGATTCGTGTTGTTGGGTATTGCTTCCTTCACGGATTTGGGAATCAACGGGGCGCTGCTGCAAATGATTTCCCACGGTTTGATCGCCTCAGTATTGTTTTTCCTGGCTGGCGTGACTTACGATCGCACCCATACCATGATCATGGACGAGATGGGCGAGATTGGAAAAGTGATGCCAAAAGTGTTTGCTTTGTTTACAGCAGGCGCGATGGCTTCTTTAGCACTCCCCGGGATGAGCGGTTTTGCTAGCGAATTATCAGTTTTTGTGGGCGTCGCAACTAGCGATATGTACGGTACTTCTTTCCGCGCAGTAATAGTGTTCCTGGCGGCAGTGGGACTGATTTTGACACCGATTTATTTGCTCTCGATGCTGCGACAGTTATTTTACAACTGTGGAACATTGGCAGCTTGCGATCTAGAAGATCTAGATTTGCGGAATCAGCGAAACAATCTGGATGAAGCGGTTTGTTTCGGTAATAGTTGCGTTTTGCCTGGTGATGCAAAGTTTATCGATGCTCAACCTCGCGAAGTGGCGATCGCATTTTGCTTCTTGATCCCGATTGTCGGCATTGGTTTTTATCCGAACATGGCGATGCAGGTTTACGACGCGAAGACTGTGGCTGTTAACGCCGAAGTCCGCCAATCTTACACCCTCATCGTTCAACAAAATCCTCAGATTTATGCGAAGGGATTTTTGGCACCCAAAATTGCACAGGCTCCAACAGTACCTGCTTTGGGCAAAATTACCGGATCTGAATCTGCATCGGTTTTGGGTATTGTCAAATAATTTTATCCAATTCTGTTTTTGCTGAAAATTGGGCGATCGCTTTTGTTAAAGGGCGATCGTTTTTTTGTTGCATAAGGCAGTTGACAGTTGACAGTTGACAGTTGACAGTTGACAGTTGACAGAATCGTAGGGTGCGTCGCCATCGAAAATTTATCGGGAAAAATCGACAATCTCATAGATCCGCACCACGCACCGGGAGCATCAAGCGCGATCGCACTATCATAAAAAATGCTTTTTTCAAAAATGAGATGCTCCCGACGCACCTGAGACTTCTTGCGCTCATTCACAAACTATTTTGATTTGAAATGAATCTGCGTCGATCTGTATTTATTTGATTGACATTTGCGGTTGACCTATCATATCATTTCATTTCAGGTCGATCGCCATAACAAAAACGGTTCGTAGTGCGGACTTAAGTCCGCAGCCGGAGAGCGGACTTAAGTCCGCACTACGAACCGATGAAGTTTATTATACGATTGACAAAAACTATGGCGGCAAAACAATTTTTTCCCTTGTTTTCTCAAATATCGTTTAAGGTGCATCGCCGTCAGATTGTCGATTGAATTTACCAGAAATAATTGGTTGAAAGCCGGAACACGAGTGAGGGAGAAATTTAAATCAGACTATTCATTACTCCAATCCTCTTCCTTCTAGGTAGATGTCGCTCTCAAACTGTCAACTGTCAACTGTCAACTGTCAACTGTTGAAGGATTTTTTAGGGCGACACACCTACAAATACTATTGCAGTATTTTGCATAATTGGTGTAATTTGCCGGATCTGATACTAGCGCCGAATTCCTAAAATAATCTGAGCTAAATTTTCCCTAGCATATCCCACCTCAAGCATCGATTTATCTTCCAGCCCCGAGGCAACTTTCGTCAGGATATTTAGCGGTTCTTCCGAACCTACAGTTTTCAGAAACAACACTTGCAGCCGATTTTTAACTAATTCTACAATTGAGCGACTGCGAGCCTCTTTACTTTCTTTTTGTTGAGCAACACTCCTACTAAGATTGTGAGTTTTTAACAGCCACATTCTTTCTATTCCTTGCATTTTGACGGTCTCCAAAACCTCCGCTTGAATCTGCTCGACTAATCTTTCACTTACATATTGCACGATTAAAGGCTTCAGCCTAAAAACAGTTTGCCCGCTCTCACTTATTTTTTCGATTAGAAAGCGACGGCCGAGAGAATCGAGATTTTTTACCAAATCAGAAAGAGACGAATTGACTAACATCTGCTCTCGCAAACTCGCTAGGGAAATCGGACTTTGAGCAATAGCCAGCCAGTAGGAAATCTCTTGTTCTGAATTTGACATTCGATCGAACTGCTGCGCGAGTAAATTGCTGATGTGTTCTTCAATAAATAACGCCGTCGCTTCCAAAAACTTGACAACATTTCCTTCAAAAAACTCGTTAATCGTTGTTGCCACAATCTTGATTGCTAACAGATTGCCTCCGTACCGGGCTAACAAGATTTCCCATTCTCTATCTTGGGCGGACAAACCTTTTTCTTTGAAAATATCTCGGGCTATTTCCTCGGAAATAGCAGGCTTTAAAAACCGCACTTTTTCTCCAGCTAGCAAAGCCATTTCCGTAGGTTCTTCGGCACTAACTAGGACAAAACAGCTCTGGTGATTGACTTCACACAGCCGCACAATTAAATCTCGATATCCTTCACAGCCTTCGCGGTAATGTCCCGCTAGTTCTTCTGGTTTGAGCACTGCTTCAAAATCGTCTAAAATTATCAGACAGCGCTGCTGGCGCAGATACTCGACTAGGCGCGAAATTTTGCCGTTAAAGTCGATCGCCTGCGAGGGCTCCGCTAACGGCAGAGCGGACTTTTGTTGGTTAGCAAAAAGTTGAATTAAGCTAGTGAGGAAGTCGGATGCTGTTGGTGCCGATCGCAGCGATCGCCAAATCACAAAATCAAACTCATGCTGTACCTGTTTTGCCAACTGCACCGACAGAGTTGTTTTCCCACTACCAGCCAAACCCAGCAGCGCTACTACGCGACAATTATCGGATACAATCCACTGCTTTAAAGTAGTTAATTCTTCAGTCCGCCCGTAAAAAACTGCCACATCCGGTGCTTGGTCCCAATCTTCTTGTCGCCGTCCTATCGGCGTTTTGAATAGAGATCCTTTACCTTGACTAAAATCAATCGAGCCCTGCTCCGTGTGGTAAGAAAATAGCAACTGATGCCTCAATTCCGAGAGCTTTCCAGGGCCATTCCCCGCGATCTGAAACTTTTTGTAAACTTCGCCTAGTCTTTTGCGAACGGCGATATCGCTGATGCCAAGCTTGGTTGCGATGGTAGCCGTAGATTGACCGTCGAGAGCCATAAACACAGTCTCTAACTCGGCATCTGTGACACCGCGCTCTTTCGCGATCGTTTGCACAAAGTTTTGAGGAATCGGAGTAGTCAAGGTAGGAATCTCGCCTGTACTAAAAATCTATCTTCTATTATATTCTCTGAGTTCTCGCGGGCAAACAATTGAATGCGTCAATTTTCAGCTTGCTTGTCGGTCTTGGAGGGCCGTTTGAGATATTTATAGCTGGTAAAAGTATAGTCATCTATTACATGACATGGGAGGCTTCCAGTCCCTCCCCTTTCGCTTTCACTTCGAGCGGATTGACCCGCCTTGGCTGA
>NZ_JAEQDD010000115.1:0-15272 GCF_020737885.1 Microcoleus sp. PH2017_34_RAT_O_A
GTCTCTTTAAATAACACTTTGAGTGAGTCTGTAAGTTTCAACATGGCTTCAGTTTAGTTCATTCAGTCCGGGACGATTTATTTTTTGGAAGTCCCTAAGGCTGCGATCGCCCAATCGGAAGCTGCGGTTAAAGACGCTCAACTGCAACTTTCCTACACGAATATCACCGCACCCGCCGCCGGACAAATCGGGCGCAAATCGGTTGAAGTGGGGCAGCGGGTGCAGTCGGGAACTCCGTTAATGGCGATCGTCAGTAACGATTTATGGGTAATTGCTAACTTCAAAGAAACGCAATTAGCAAACATGAAACCAGGCCAAAAAGTAGAAATCAAATTAGATGCTTTTGGTAGCCGCAAATTTGAAGGCCGTCTTGATAGTTTCTCCCCTGCTTCTGGCGCTCAATTCTCCCTATTGCCTCCAGACAATGCAACGGGAAACTTTACCAAAGTAGTGCAGCGGATTCCGGTGAAAGTTGTGTTTGATGCCGACAGTATTAAAGGTTATGAATCGCGAATTGCACCAGGGATGTCTGCTACTGTAAATGTTGAACTGAAATAAAGTCAGGATTTACGCAGGAAATCATGTAACCTCTGCACTGCCATTCCCGTCAAGATGAATGTCGAGCCTGGTATAGAAGTCCCTCTCTCCGATTAAAACCTCATAGTTTGTGGGTGTGTATTGCCAGCCAGCGATTGGTGCGATGGCTTACCAGAAAGAATTGGTTTAAAGCCTCTCTTTTTTAGGGAGAAATTAAAATCAGACGATTCATTACTCCAATCCTCTGACTTCCAGGTAGAGGTCGCTGTCAACTGTCAACTGTCAACTGTCAACTGAATGAAGCCCCACTTCGCGACGACTCACTTTACCTCATCGTACTGCTACGCAATCAGTAATCAATCGGCTGGCTACACGCGCTTTTTCAGAAAATGGGAGACGAAGGGCGATCGGGCTTTTGCTATCATGCCTGACTCTCTTGACCTATCGTCAGCAATAACTATGATATAATATAGAATACGATCTTTGTAAAAGCCATGTCTCAAGCAACATTAACTGATGTTTCCTTAGATCCAATATTAGAGCGTTTGACGCAACTTGCCAAACTAGAACCTGACTGGGATTCTTATGGTGCATTAGCAGTTTCGCCCGTTGCTTTTGTAAAAGCCTGTCAGTTGCTCATTCATGTCAAATACTCTCTTTCGCCTTTAGTTGGCGAGCGAATTTTACCCTATGATGCAGCACCAATTGCTAATGGTAGCCTACAACTGGAATGGCGGAGTTTACACGGCAATCTAGAAGTGGAGATTAAACCTGATATGAGTTTCAGCTATCTACTAATTAAGGGAGAGGGAAGCGAGAGAAAATTTGAGGAGAAAAACGAGGTATCATTATCTGAAGTCCTGAATGTGGTATCTCAGCTATTGATTCCCTAAGTCAGGATGAGATAATGCTAGAAGAAATTGCAGACAATGATATTCTTTATCGTCGGATTCCTAATGTACATATTTATGAGAATGGTACTGTAAAATCAGTTGCTTTCCAGGTGAGAGGAAAACCTGATAACAGTATCTCAGTTGAGTTGGCGAGGCTAACAACTCCCCAAGAAGTTTTAGCTGGTGCGAAAAATCCTGATACTACTAAGGTGGGTGTTTTGGTAGCAGGATATGCTCGTTCTTTAGGTTTCATTATCCAGCATGACCCCTTGCAGGATAATCCAGCTCATTGTCTTATGGAGGGGGAAAACAATAAAGTCAAGTGTAAACTCTTGGCTGAGGCTACAACTATTTTAACTTTGCCTGAATAAAGGCGATCGGGCTTTTAGACAAGTTGGGAAAGGAGTTTTTAAGACTCTGTTTCCCACTTCTCTTAGTTAATAATCTACATCGTAGTTCGTCTTCAAATCAACTTTATCCCCCCCATACCCATTTGTTGCGCCCACTAAACTAAATGTAAAAGAGCAAACTCCTGACGCAAAGGGAGACTTGTTAGGAAAGTCAATGTAGTTTTGACCTGTAGAACCCCTTGAAATATCTCTTGTCCCACTAAGCGGTTTATTATCGCATGTCGTCGCTGTCCATCTAATAGTAGCAGAAGAGCGTTCAGTCATTAGATTTACATAAAACCCACCTATTCCCCAAGCATCATTTGGTTTGAAATAGGTAGGATAGTCGCAAATTGTTTGATTTACCGAACAGCTCCCAGATTTTTCAGGCCCAGGCCATCGCTCTCCCGCTCGTGCGATTGAAGCGAAAGAAAAACTCGAGATGAAACCAACAAACAACAAACCCATTTTTAAGCCGTGCATCAGTTTCATTACCTTTTGGTGTCTACTAAGTATAAATTTTTCCCTAGATACTAAAGCTTGTCAAGCCATATAAAGCCATATTTAGTAGGGAATTTCTCTTAATATCTAGGTCAGAAAAAGTCATATTTAGCTGGTCAAGCTTGAAAAAGTCATATACAGTTACGCTATAATCAGGTCAACCCCTTGTATTTGCGTGACTAATGGACGTTGAAGAAGCATTAAAATTTACAGACCATCTAGCTTTAACTACTACGGGAAAACACTTAGATAGTCTGCAAAAAGCTATACTGCGCGGCGCTTGGGACAATCAGAAATATAAGGAAATTGCACAGCATCACAACCGTTCAGAGAAATATGTTAAAGAAGTTGGTTTCAAATTGTGGAAGCTTATGTCAGTTGCATTAGGTGAGGAACAAGTATGTAAAGCAAACTTTAGAGCTAAATTGGAAAATTTACAAGCTTCTAATATTGTCTCACTCGTCGGGAATGGCTGCATCCATATTGGCAACATCTCTGCTGAAAGTTTGCACTCCCCAGAAGCCTCACAATCTGAACCGCAAGACAAGGATAAGTTTAACGAAAAAATAAGCAATTCCGAACCTAAAATACATTTAGACTTAGGCGATGCACCAGAACCCAACCTATTCTATAACCGCACATCCGAACTCACCACCCTCGAAAACTGGATTTCAAGCCGCACCCGCCTCATCACCATCCTAGGCTTATCCGGTATTGGCAAAACCGCCCTGACACTCCAACTAATCCCACAAATTCAACACGAATTCGACTGCATCATCTGGCGAAGCCTCCACAATGCGCCACCCCTCCAAACACTCCAAACCGAATTAATTCAATTCTGTAGGGGCGGTGCCCCCGTGCCCGAAGAAAGGGCAACCACGGGGGGATTGCCCCTACTAGAATATTTGCGTTCCTATCGTTGCTTACTAATCCTCGATGATATCCAAACCATCTTTAGCAGCCAACAACTCGCAGGCAACTACCAACCAGGCTATGAAAATTACGGCACATTCTTCAAACAAATAGCCGAGTCATCCCACAACAGTTGCCTCATCCTCCTGAGTTGGGAAAAACCCAGAGAAATAGCCGCTTTAGAAGGCGAAAACCGCCCCTGTAAATCGCTGCAACTCAACGGTTTAGGCCCCGAAGCACAAGAAATATTCAGAGAAAAAGGTTTAGCAGAACCGGAGAAATGGTCAGAACTAATCGACCTTTACCGAGGCAATCCCTTATGGTTAAATATAATTGCCACATTGATTCAAGACTTATTCGGCGGCAGCGTTTCCGAATTCTTATCCTATGATACCCTATTCTTAGGTGACTTAGAATCACTATTGGAGCAGCAGTGCGATCGGCTAACCGAACCAGAAAAACAAGTGATATCCTCGTTAGCTAGTGAAGCTGCACCAGTTGAAATATCAAAAATTTCAGCCCATCTCGAATTATCCCCATCAGCATTATTACAAGCTGTGCAATCCTTGGGACGGCGTTTATTAATTGAAAAAGTGAAACAAGGTCAGAAAACACTTTTCACACTCCAGCCTGTATTGATTGAGTATCTGAAAAACCAGCATTAATAACTGACTGAGTTGGCGATTAACTAAATCTATCAATAAACATATCGGGAGTAATAATTTCTACTGTCCTAAAAGGATTTAATATCAACAAATCCATATCCCCCGTAACAATTATATTGGCATTACCACTAACAGCCAACTCTAAAAACTTATTATCTTTTTCATCTCGACACACTGCGATTTTTTCGGTAATAGAGACTAACTGAGAAGAACTGATAAATTTCAGCAAAAATACCTTTCTGTCCTCTAAAGAAAGATACTTGTTAAACTTTTGACGATTCAGAACTTGCTCTAATTCTTTTAAAGTCGCTTCAGAATATAAAATTATTCCTTGTTTTTCTGCCAATTCGATCGCCCGAAATGGTACTGAGGTTTTAAAAAGCAAAGCACTGATTAAAACATTAGTATCGATCGCAAATCTATTCGTCATTATCGGCTAAAATCTCCTGTAATATTTCTGGTGTCAAGCCGCGCTGTTGTGCTTTATCAGAAATTTCTGCCATTACCTCTGTTAAAGTTTTGTTGTGTAAATTTTCTCTCAAAAACAATTGAATGATCGAGCTTAACTGTTTCTGAGTCTCAGGAGTAGCCCCTTCAAACGCCTTCTTAATATCTTCATCAACTTGAATTGTAATTGTTGTCATAACTAAAAAAATAAAAACTTAATAAGAAAACAATTTCTTGCTTAAATTTATTGTATCACAGGGTGTGAAGTTCAATTTCTAGGAAGAGCCCATATCCCTCAGCTTGCGCCATGCTATCAGCCAAATCTGCCTCAATGCGCTTACGTGCGATTCACGCTCGGGATAGCTTCGCCGATCGCACATCCGAACTCACCAGCCTCAAACTGTACTATACTATAGAGCGTCGCGGTTGCGACCATCACTCACGACCATCCCGATCGCACTCCGATGCAGAGTAAATCTAAAATCTAAAATCGACTAATCTATTACTTACTATAATAATGAAAATCGCCACCTGGAACGTCAACTCAATTCGCACCCGCCTCGAACACGTTACTAACTGGTTGCAAACCAACCAAATAGACGTTCTCTGCTTGCAAGAAACCAAAGTTACAGACAAAGACTTTCCCCTGCAACCCTTCCTCGACATCGGCTACAACTGCTACATCTCCGGTCAAAAATCCTACAACGGCGTCGCTATTTTTAGCCGATCGCCCCTGTCACAAGTCAGCGCCGGATTTGCCCCCATTCTCGGCGACGCAACCGTCGGCAGCTTCGACGAACAAAAGCGCCTCATAGCCGGGGTTATAGACGATATTTGCATCATTTCCGTATACGTTCCCAACGGTTCCGAGGTTGGTTCCGAGAAGTATCAATACAAACTGCATTGGCTCAAACTGCTGCAAGAATACCTGAAAATAGCACTAGACAAATCGCCCAACCTGTGCATTTGTGGCGACTTCAACATCGTACCGGACGATCGAGATATATACAATCCCAAAGCTGCTGCAAACTCCGTTGGCCTATCAATACCCGAACGCCAAGCATTAACAGAAATCACCGAATTAGGATTAAGCGACCCCTTTCGCAAATTCACCTCAGAAGGCGGACATTATAGCTGGTGGGACTATCGCGCCGCCGCATTTCCCCGCAACAACGGCTGGAGAATCGACCACCATTATCTCAGCCCTCCCCTCTACGAAAAAGCCAAAAACTGTACAATAGATATTGCTCCCAGAAAATTAGTCAAACCCAGCGACCACACTCCCGTAATTGTCGAAATTTGAATTATAAGTTATAAATAAAACTCAGGTCAAAAACCCTGTTTCTAAGCTGTTGTACATTTAAATTATGGGCAAATCATCAATCATAATATTGTGGAATGGGCTTCTAGCCCGTTCCAAATATACCATTTAAATGCGCGACAGCTTATCCTAAATCTTAGGTTTAACAACCAGAGATTTAAGAAACTGGGTTTCTCAAACCCCTTGCAGAAGATTCCTTCTTCAATCCGTTAAATCCGCTACAAAATCCGTTGCCGAACTTTCTTCTCCCATAACAACCAACCAACAAAAATCATGTTCTTAGTAACCGGAGCAACAGGCGCATTAGGCCGCCGAATAGTACGAGAAATCAGACAGCAAGACAAACCTGTCCGCGCATTTGTTCGCCTCGCTTCTGGCTACTCAGAACTAGAAAACCGAGGCGCCGAAATTTTTATCGGCGACTTAAAACAAGACAAAGATATCAAAAAAGCTTGCCAAGGAGTGCAGTACATCATCAGCACCCACGGCACCGGCGGCGACGTACAAGCAGTACACTACCGTGCCAACATAGAACTGATCGACTGCGCCAAAGAAGCCGGAGTGCAGCACTTTGTATTTCTTTCGGTACTGGGAGTCGATCGCGGATACGAAGATTCAGCAGTATTCAAAGCCAAGCGAGAAGTCGAAAAATACCTGCAAAACAGCGGATTAAATTATACCATTTTGCGGCCAGCCGGTTTTGCTTCCAGCTTGTTACCGCTAGCAGAAAGATTTCGAGAAACCGGACTTTACCTGCTGATTGGCGACGGCAAAAACCGCACCTCTGTTGTCAGTACCGACGACTTAGCAAAGATTTCCGTAGACTCGCCAACAGTAGAAGGTGCGCGCAACCAAATTTTACCAGTCGGCGGCCCCGATGTGCTGACCAGAGACGACATTGCCCGCATTTTTGGCCGCTTATTCAAGCGCGAACCGATCGTAATTAACCCGCCAATGGTTGTCTTTGACGGATTGCGAAATGCCGTGGGTTTATTGAACCCTCAAGCTCAAAAAGGCTTGGGAACTTTGCGGGTATTGCTGGCTAACGAGTTTTTCTGCACTCCCGAAGAAGTCCAGCACTTAGAATCTATTTACGGCATGAGAATGGAATCCCTAGAAAGCTTTTTGCGGCGCAATTTGAGCGTTTAAAAAACTCGTTCGCAGTTGCGCTTATTTCTCGTTACCAGGCAGAGCCTGGTAATGAATATCCAGAGGCTCTGCCTCGAAATTGCTGCGGAATATCCGATTTACTTTAACAATCGGGATGACAGGATTTGAACCTGCGACCCCCTCGTCCCGAACGAGGTGCGCTACCAAGCTGCGCTACATCCCGAAATTAGTCAATAGATTTTTAAGATATCACATTTAAGTCAAAACTTAGCCACCTCCTAGTATAATGTTTTGTAAAACACTACTCAGACGGAGGCAGGCGTGACAGTTAAGCCCCAGTGGTTGCGAGTTAAAGCCCCCCAATGGGAGCGCGTCGGCAACGTCAAAGAAATTTTGCGGGATTTATCCCTGAATACGGTTTGCGAAGAGGCTTCGTGTCCGAACATCGGCGAATGCTTCAACGCAGGTACTGCTACATTTTTGATTATGGGGCCGGCTTGTACCCGCGCCTGTCCTTACTGCGATATCGATTTTGAGAAAAAGCCCCAAGCTTTAGATCCGACGGAACCCCAAAGATTGGCGCAGGCGGTGCAGCGACTCAAACTCAATCACGTTGTGATTACTTCTGTTAACCGCGACGATTTGCCGGATGGGGGCGCGTCTCAGTTTGTCGAGTGCATTCAAGCTGTACGATCGACAATGCCCGATACAACTATAGAAGTTTTGATTCCCGACTTGTGCGGCAACTGGCAAGCTTTAGAAATTATTCTCGCAGCCCGGCCCGAGGTACTCAACCACAATACCGAAACCGTAAAGCGACTTTACCGCAAGGTGCGGCCGCAAGGAAAGTACGATCGCACCCTGGAACTATTGCAACGCAGCCGCCAACTCGCACCGGGCGTTTATACCAAATCCGGGATTATGGTGGGACTGGGAGAAACAGATGCCGAAATTCGCGAGGCGATGCAAGACTTGCGGGCTGTTGGCTGCGATATTTTGACCCTGGGACAGTACCTGCAACCGACTCAAAAGCACTTGAACGTTGAAAATTTTGTGCCGCCGGAACAGTTTGATGCTTGGAGAAAGTTTGGCGAATCTTTGGGATTCTTGCAAGTTGTCGCTTCTCCCTTAACTCGCAGTTCCTATCACGCCGAACAGGTGAGAGAATTGATGAAACTTTACCCGCGCTAGTAATTTAAGTTTAACTGAACTGGCGCGAGAGAGAATGATTGTCACTCAAACTCGATCGGGTAACAGCATTGTTAAACAGTTGACAGTTGACAGTTGACAGTTGAGTGCGAAGTGATAAGAACGGAGATTTAAACTCCGCTCTTATCACAATCTGCCGACCTGAGTAAGGGCTTCAAACCCATGCTATTCGGTGACAATTTAACCTAGGGAAGCATTTGCTCCTCAGCAATTATACTTACAGCTTGCTCTAATTTTGGGTGAAAAACTGAGATTTAGGCGATCGATATAGCTGCAAGCTTCCCTAACGTCCGGAGTGCCATATCGATCGCCCCTCGCCCCCAAATTGCGAATTTTACACTCCTAAAAAAACAGTTTTTTCGGTAATCTTACTGATTGACAAATGCAATGCCATTCTTGACTTTTCACCAATAGGTAACGGCGAGGAAAAACCTACGCTTTCTGTGCCAGCGGGAGTTCAAAAGACCCGGTTTTTGATGCCGATCATATTGGGTGAGGTTAAATGGGAAGCCCCAGCCAACACCAAAAAAGTTATAGATCGATCGCCACATCCAACTCCCAACCTACGCCAAATACATCGATTAACCGGGTTTTTTCCTGGAATTCCTGGGTTGAAATGCCGAATTTTTGTCAGGAAACCCGGTTTTTCCCTTAACTGCCAACTCGATAAGGGAGACTCAAAAAACCATGAATCTCATATGGTGCAAGGGATTAAGCTTCCTGTGAGCTGTGGGGTATTTAATCAAGAACCCCGAATTATATAAAGTTTTATTAAAAAAATCCCTATTTTGGCGAAGTGATCGGGAACGAGGTTATTGGTGATGAAGATTAACTTAACTTCTGACCTTGGTCACTTGTTTATAGCCAGTCTCTATCTATACTAGCTATATAAACAAAGAAGTACAACGCACTTTTCGGGGCTTCAAACTGTTACATCAGAAAGTTCTTAGCGTTTTCCCGAATCTTGGTAAAACAAGTGGGGCAGCCAAAGCTCGATCTCTCCAACAGCACAAAAGTCAGAAAAGTTAGTAAAGAAACAAACAGCGGTGATGCTTCGTCTTAACAAAGTGGGCATCATAATTATAAATAACCGCTAAGCGTAGCATCTTTTCACCCGGAGCCATTGAGAAAATCACTATGCCAGCCACCTCTTTTTACGCTCAAGCTGAATTCGACGAACAACTGCGAGTCAATCCCTTGCAAGATGTAGATGTGTTGGATGAAGATGCTGAAGAAGCTGGAGACGAACCCATCGACCAAGACTCAGCAGAGACTGAAGATGCAGACACAGCATCCAAATTGCAAAAAAACGCTAGCCGCCGCACTACAGATTTAGTGCGCCTGTACTTACAGGAAATCGGTCGGGTGCGTCTCTTGGGTAGAGACGAAGAAGTCTCCGAAGCTCAAAAAGTTCAGCGCTACATCAAATTGCTGGAATTGCGCAACACCGTCGCTTCCCAGGAAGAAGGGCTGATTCAAAGCTTCGTGCATTTAATAGAAGTGCGCGATCGCCTGTCTGCACAATTGGGACACAAACCTTCCCTGGAACGCTGGGCATTAACCGCAGGCATCAGTGACGTGCCAGAACTCAAGCGAATTATGGCCGAAGGCAAGCGCCAGTGGGCAGAATTGGCCGAGATGACGGTAGAGGCGATCGAAAAAATTCAAGCTGAAGGCATCGAAGCTAAAGACCACATGATTAAGGCGAATTTGCGCCTGGTGGTTTCCGTGGCAAAAAAATATCAAAATCGCGGTTTAGAATTGCTCGATTTAATACAAGAAGGTACTCTCGGACTGGAACGAGCTGTCGAAAAGTTCGACCCGACGCGGGGCTATCGGTTTAGCACATACGCCTACTGGTGGATTCGCCAGGGAATCACGCGGGCGATCGCGACTCAAAGCCGCACCATCCGCCTCCCCGTCCACATCACCGAAAAACTTAACAAAATCAAGAAAGCCCAGCGCAAAATATCTCAAGAAAAAGGTCGCACAGCTACGATCGAAGATATCGGCGTCGAATTGGACATGACTGCCGCTCAAGTTCGGGAAGTATTGCTGCGAGTTCCTCGCTCTGTTTCTCTGGAAACTAAAGTGGGCAACGAAAAAGATACAGAGTTGGGCGACTTACTCGAAACCGACAGCATCTCGCCAGAAGAAATGCTGATGCGAGAAGCTCTGCACCGCGACTTGCAACAATTGTTGGCAGATTTGACTAGCCGCGAACGAGATGTTATTCTGATGCGCTTTGGTTTGGGCGACGGACACCCCTACTCCTTGGCAGAAATCGGTCGAGCTCTGGACTTGTCCCGCGAGCGAGTCCGCCAAATTGAAGCCAAAGCTTTGCAAAAACTCCGCCAACCCAAGCGTCGCAACCGCGTGCGCGACTATCTTGAGTCTCTGACTTAAATTAGCTGGTGTGCATTTACTGACAAATAGGGTTTAAGGCTTCGTCCTTATAGGACGGCTTTCATCATAGGGTATGTATTGTGGATGCGCGAGATCTAAAAATCCGGTCTCAACTCTAGAATCCCAAAACAATCCTATAGGTTGAGGCATCAACCTATAGGGCTAGGCAATATCAAACAAGCGATGCTTGCTTTGTCTGTTTGAATCCAGAATCCCGATTCCTCAAGGTTCGGGAGTATGTCAGTGTATTGGTAATGTCCGTTTCTGGATCTAGGTAGAAGGCAGAAGACAGAAAGCATAAAGCAGAAGAAAAAATTATTACTTCTACACGATTTCTCTGTCTAATTACTAGAAACACGAATATTGGAGTATATTGGGGTAAGTCAATAGATCGGCTTTGCAACTTGATTTGAAAATCAGAGTTCAACAAACATCTCAGGTCGAAAGATGCTAAAACCTCAAAAAGGATTTTCCATTGCCACTAAGTCAGTCAAGGCGAAATTGCTTCGTTCTGGTTTTGATATGCAGCCAACTAAGGCAGCCTATAACGAGATAGTTCATTTCTATTTCCTACTAATTGCCGAAGCTCCTCAAGGCATCCTGACAAAAGAAAATGGAGGCTGGCGTTACTACGAGCTACTCACGGCTAATCATCCTTTCGTAAAAGGCTTTCCTTCTGGGATGAAGAGAGCAGCCATCAGGCAAGCAATTGGTGCTTATAAAAGCTGGAATTCAACCTATCAAAAATGGTTGAATCGCCCAAAAAGGCTCAAGCACCACAAGCCACCGCTCCATCAAGGAGCGTTTAACTTTAACCCTCAGTACGATGCTGGGATGTGGAAAGAGGATGATGGTTTTTCTATTGTTCTAAAGATGCTGGTAGGCGATTCATGGAAGTGGATAAAACATCAGTATCAATGCCCTGACGTTCCGACCCAATGGGTAAAAGGCTCCCCTAGAGTGCAGGTTCAAAACGGTTCTTTGTGGATAGTTTTTCCACTTGAAAAATACGTTCCTGCTACGGGTGGCATCAAAGGAATCATGGCAAAAAGCACGTTTCGGACCTGCGGAATTGACATGGATCTCGACAAGTTCATCGTCATTGCTAGCATCCTAGAAACCAACGACAGAGGCGAAACGACTGAAGTCGCTAGACATTTCATTAACCAGTCGCGTCATGTAGCTCGTAGGAAGCGGAATCTAGGAAATATCGCCATCAAAATGGGCAAAACGGGAATCATTTCCCGTGGCTTTGCTAAAAAAGCATGGGACTCTTTATCTGCTGTGGAAATTGAATATTCAAGAGCCGTATCCCGCGAGCTTGTTGAGTTGGCCAATCATTGGCGGGCAAATGTGATTAGCTTTGAGCATCTGGGAAATTTGCGACCCAAACGCGGGAAATATTCAAGACGCTCAAATCAAAAACGTGCTTACTGGTTGAAAGGCAAAATCTATGAACAAGTCAAACGAATTGCTTATCAAGATTATGCAATTCTCACAACTCGCGTTAGTCCGATGAATACGAGCCGTCTTACCCCTTGGGGCGAGCCTGTCTGGAGAGGATGCAAATTCCCTTCAAGCCCGACTGAGTTTGATAGCTATCGACCGGGGGCTGCATTAGTAGCAACTGTGGATGGGTACAAAGCTCATAGTGGTTTAAATGCCGCTCGTAATGTGGCTCTAAAAGCAATTAAGCGCCATCTTTCAGAGGTGATGCTTCATCAAAAAAGCCTACAGCAGTAATGCTTGAGGTGTGCAATTAAACTAGAACGGTGTTTGGCGACTACCACTTTAATTGTACGAGGCTTGGGTAAACTGCCTAAAAATTCCTTTCCACTACGCTCTATTTGGTTGGGCTAGCCCCACAAACTGAAGGAAGCGACTACGGAGGAGTTGAAAAAGTGAACTATAGGTGGAATGTTGTGATTTATTCCAATTTACTCCAATTATGGGTTACTCTAAGGCTTTATGGTATGTGTGCCGTCAAAAATTATCAAAAACTAAATTTTTACCCCAAGCTTTTTTCAATAAGCTCGCATATTTGCAAAATATCTCGATCGCTGTGTATGATTGTCAATAGGCAGACTTTCTTGAGAGGGTCACTATGGCACTTTACACCGCGTCCTCATTCAAATCCGAACTCAATGACAAAGGCTGGCGGATGACTCCCCAACGGGAAACCATCTTGCACGTGTTTCAGAACCTCCCCAAAGGCAACCACCTGAGTGCGGAGGATTTGTACACTTTGTTAAAAAATCGTGGCGAAAACATTAGCTTGTCCACCATTTACCGAACTTTAAAGTTAATGGCAAGGATGAGCTTGCTCCGCGAACTCGAACTAGCTGAAGGTCACAAACACTATGAAATAAACCAGCCTTACCCGCACCACCACCACCACCTAGTCTGCGTTCAGTGCAACAGAACGATCGAATTTAACAACGATTCGATTTTGAAAATTGGCATGAAACAAGCTGAAAAGTCTGGGTTGCACCTGCTAGACTGCCAGTTAACGATTCATACGGTGTGCCATGAAGCTTTGCGGATGGGATGGCCGTCTTTGGTTTCCAGCAATTGGTCTTGTCCGAGGTCGATCGCTCAGAATGGCAACAGTGCCCCTGATGCAATCGAGTGAGAATACACTATTTTCGCATTTCAAGTACGGCTGGTTAGAATTATTAACGAAACTCGGCGCAAGTGTGATTCGCAGTTACGCCGAAACCGGGTTTCTGAAGGAAAATACATCATTTCCAGAATGAGTCGGAAACCAGAAACCCGATGGCTTTGACGTAACACCCGCAAGTCCGCTGCTAAAAAGTTTGGCTCAACAAATCCTCGCGACTTACCCCGTAACGGCGCACAGCTCGATCGAGCGCGTCTTTCGTCGGAGCATCCAAAACTCCGGTGACGGAACCCGTGTAAAAGCCGAGGCCTTGCAGCCGGGTTTGTAATTGCTGAATGCTCGATCGAGAATTGACACTGCTAATCGGCACAGCAGGAACAGTAACTCGCCCAGCTAACCCCTTTTGGATTGCGGCCAAAGTTGCCGGAGTGGCAATACCCGTAGCCGGGGACAAATTGCGCTCGCGTTGAAAGGACAGCACCGCCCACTCAGTCTCGGCTCCAAATACTCCATTCACCGGGCCAGGGTTTTTCCCCAGACTTCTGAGCGCAGACTGAAGCTGTCGGACACCAGGCCCAGTATCCCCCCGTCGCAGACCCGTTGCGACGGGCTGCTGCGGCTTTGCAGCCTGCTTGTTGGCTTGTCTCAAAGCCGATCGAGTGCTGCGATCTACTGTACCAGTCCCGGACAGCCCGCTATCTCTCTGAAATCCGATCAAAGCTTCTTGAGTTGGTCGATCGAACCAACCGTGAATCTGGCTCCTGTAATAACCCAATTGTTGCAGCCGCCGCTGCAACAATTCTACTTCTCGACCTGTGTCGCCCAAATCCAGAAAATCTCCAGCATTATTACTCTGATCGTCATTTTCTCCTGGATATAAAGTAATTTCAGCTTCCCTCATCTGGGCATCTATCGCCTTCAAAGTAGCAGTGTCAGCGCAGCCGTCAGAAACCAGATTGAAATCTTGCTGAAAACGAGTCACAGCGTAGAGAGTGCGTTCGCGAAACTTGCCGTCAATGCCGCCCTCAAAATAGCCTAAAGCTTTTAACTGCCGCTGGATCAAGTCTACCGTCGCCCCTCTGTCGCCGAACCGCAGCCCCTTGCAACCGCCATTTTCCGAAATATCAGGAGGAGTAACGGGGGGAGTTGGCCTGGTGGAAGCAAACAGCAAGGCTAAAGTTTGCCTGTCAGCAACTCCAGTCACCCGCAGTCGATTAATGCGCTGGAAGTATCTCACCGCATTGAGAGTAATTTCGCGAAAACTCCCTGTGGGATGCGTGTTGAAGTAGCCTAGCTCTTTCAACCTGCGCTGGAGAGCGGTAACATCTGCACCCGAGTCTCCATAACGCAGCTCGCTATAGCTATAGTTTGTATAAGTAGTTTTAAAAGGTCGATCGTCCTCGTCTAAACTGTTGAGCGCTATCACCGTAGATCGATCGGGCTTACCAGTCAGCGACAGTTGATAGTCTCGTTGAAAGTTAGTCAGAGCTTGTTTTGTTACCGGGCCGAGCTGACCAGTAGAAGATCTAGGAAAATAGCCAAGATCCCGCAATCTGTCTTGAACAGAGCGCAAATTGGGATTTCCTGGATCTATTTGAGCAAAAGCCGAACCGGCTGCGCTCAAAACCGACAGCATCAAAGCCAGAGACAGCAAACGGACATAAGTCTGAGTCGATAGGTTTTGCCACTTGGGAGGATCAAAAATTTTCAACTCTTGTGCGGGTGCTTCGCAAACAAGAGCAAGTTCGAGGTAGGCGAGAGATTCCATAAATTTTTAGTGTGAAATTGTGGCTGTGATGTACGAGCAAACTCAAGCTGAGCTTTGGGTTGCTCAGGATCTATCAAGACTAAGTTTTACCTGTTTGCGCGAAGCACCCGTGTTAAAAAAAAATGCCTTCAAAAATAATTACAGGTAACAACCACGATAGCATCGCTGTTTCGAGAGACGCGAGTGTCAGGAAAATAGTTTGCAGCCACATCTTAGCCTTGCTGAGGGAAAAATGACCAGTTTTTGGCTATTATTGGCTAAAAACAAAATTTTGTATTAGAAAAATATTAGTTGTTGACCAAAGAGCGAGACGCAAGCCCCTGGCTTTAGACATGGGGATAAGTCGGTAGCGGTTTCAACCGCCTTCTGTATTTAACAAAGCTTAATAAAGAATTAGCACCATATACAGCATCAAGCTGTATAACTATAGTATGAGTATTAAATACAAGTCAAACAAGAACATTGTCTACTCTTGCAAATATCATATTGTGTGG
>NZ_JAEQDD010000116.1:0-15073 GCF_020737885.1 Microcoleus sp. PH2017_34_RAT_O_A
CAAATAGTCTCGTGCGATCGCCCGAGTTGCGGACAAAGCTACCCAAATAGTCAAGGATGGGTAGCTTTGTCCATAAATTAAGTTACAGTTTCAAACCCACGACCAATCTCTACCTCACTCTACCCCAAAGCGCTATCTTTTACTCTACGGCTTCTAATTCCTCTAATTCTTGTGTAGACTGCCATCCAGCTTGCCAGAGCGATCGATCTTTGAGCTGTTTGGCGTTCAGCCAGAAACGGACATTTGGATCGCAAGCCGCCACCATTTCCGCAAAAACCCATTGACCTTCGTTTTTTCTGTTGACTACTTGAAAGTGCCGCCACCCCCAAGTTTTTTGGTGAGAAGTCCATCGGGAACCAACTAAATAAGGAAATTTTTGTTTTTTCGGCACAGTGTTTTTGTTGACAAATATATGAGAAAGCAAGTTAATTGCATTGACACTCCCCGCCCTATAAGTGCGGGGATTCTAGGTTCACAGTCGCAACTTGCTCAACCAGGGTTGCCCCAAGTAGAGTAGAGGTTACAACTCCCCCAGCGTTACTTTGGGGATGTCCTCCCCTAGATTTTGCTTTAAGCAAAATGTTGATAGCCGCGTTTGTATCTCTGTGCAGGTTACAGCCGCAAACACAAACATGAGTTCTAGCACTCAGAGACTTTCTGACAACTCGTTTGCATTGGCTGCACTCAGCACTCGTGTAGTGAGGGGGAATAGCAACAGCTAGTTTTCCAAACTTGGTAGCAAAATAGTGAATCCACATTCTGAATAGATACCAGCTAGCGTCTGCAATAGATTTAGCTAAGCAGTGGTTTTTGAGCATATTGCTAATTTTTAAGTCTTCGTAGGCTACTAAATCGTTAGATTTGCATACGTTACGCGCCAATCTCTTAGCGTGTTCATTCCGTTGCCTACTTACCCTTAAATGTTTCTTGGAATATCTAGCCCTTGCTTGACGGCGGTTGTTCGATCCTTTCTGTTTTTTATAAATGCGACGTTGAGCGTGCTTGATGTCAGGTTCAGATTTTCTCAAGAATTTAGGATTGGGTTCGTGATATCCGTTGGAATCTGTGTAGAAAGATTCCAAACCAACATCTAAACCGATCTCTTTCCCTGAAAGAGGCTGAATATCTCGACACTCAACATCGACGCAAAACTGACAGTAATAGCCGTCGGCACGGCGCACCAATCTCACTCGTTTAATAGCTACTACTGGATAAGTATGGATGTCCCATTTACCCAGCAACTTTAGCTCTCCGATACCCTTCTTGTCGGTAAAGGTGATACGCCGTTTGGTTGGAATTAGCGACCATCCACTTGTCTTGTACTCAACCGAGCGATTGGATCGCTGAAATTTTGGGTAGCCCTTTTTACCCGGTTTTTTCTTTTTACAGTTGTCGTAAAATCGAGATATAGACAGCCATCCCCGCTCGGCAGCAGCTTGTACTGCCATCGCATTAAGCTCTTTAACAAAGGCGAATTCTTGGCGCAGTTTTGTAGAATACTTGTTCAAAGCAAATCGATCTATCTTGTCTTCCCTTGATGCGTCCATCCAGTAACGAATTGATTTGTTGCGGATGAATTGCACCGTCTGAATCGCTTCGTCGATCGCTCGATATTGAGATGGTTTTGCTTTGACTTTGTATTCAAGGACTAGCATTGATTCTCCCGCGATTTTACGCTTATTCTAGTATACTACAAGCAGAAAAAACTTCCCGTAAAATATCAAAGCCGTCCTATAAGGACGGGATTTGAAACCCAATTTTCTGATAACTTTTTCTGTGGGATGATATTAATATCATAAATAAAAATTGTTCCTTAGTTCAAGTCATTCACCGGATATCCTCCCTCAGAAAGTTCCACATCTCCAACCGTTACCGTCCAGCCCGACTCCCACGCCTAACCCGGACAAAAATTTCAGATTGTTGCCGGCCCTTCTACAAATGCTGTACCGCGTGAAATTCATACCTGCGACAGTTGCTCAGTATTTAATAGAGGAGAACTCCCAACTCTTTACTCTGTCTGCAAGTAGATGGGTTTATTGTAACTTGCAGGAGTTTCGTCGCGGGACTCAAAAATAAAGGCAGTCTCGCGACTGCCCGTGTAATTAGTTATACCTATTCGATAGGGTTGATTTTTCAGCCGATCGACAAATAGCAAATTTATCCAGCACGAACTCAATCTTGAATCTCAAATCTAAAAGCAAATAACCCAGGTTTTAGTTGTGGACAATAACCCCGTTCTGCGAAACTTACTCAAATCTACTTTTAGAGCAGGTTTGACGTTCACTTCCTTTGTCTGCCAAAGCGGTGGGCCGCTTCCGATCCGCAGGCATTTTTTCGGGTTCAACTCTCCCTACAAACATTTTTTCAATCCGAATTGTGTCTCATTGACCCTGTAGGGTTCAACAAAAAAGCACTTTTAGACAAGATTGACTAATTTATCTGATTCTGTTGCTGCCCCTTAATTACTTCCGTGTGAAGGCTTGTGGCCCGATAAATCCAGAGGAAGCTGGGGAAGCCGGAGTCGCACTGCATTTGTTTGCAGCCAGAGAGTGATGGCGTGCTTCCGCTGTGGAGTCACGTACTCTCCGGGTCTGATCACGCCAGCACAGACGCCGATGTTTTTAATAAGGGTTTCTCGCTCCGATGAACTTGCACCCTGTAGCAACCTGACTTGGGCTTTGATAAAATCCACGTTCATAGCAGAAAGTAAAAGTAACTAAAGAACTCAGTTAAATAGCGATGCTTTGGTTCCAATTGTAACTCTAAAACCACTTGGTACGAATCCAATTGATTCAAGATCCCCGGGATGGGGATCGGGGCCTCTAGAGCTAGCCAACTTTATTTACTTTATCTGTTTTTGCTAGCAAAAGTGTCACCATGCTAGCAGTTTTGACAGAATTTTCCATAGTTAAGAACTGTTACAAATTTACCTAGCCTCCTACAATAATGCAGAGTTTAGTGCTAACGCTACTCTCCGGGACTCAAAAAATTCAGCACAGTCTCCAGATCCTTGCCTTCTTACGTTTTAGCCTCCCCCATAGGGAAGGGATCGATCGCCAAAAATTCCTCTTACATCGCCCCTCTTAACACCCAGACACTACCACCTCACCCTATTGATTTAGATCCCCGCATATGCCTTGCTGTGGACTATAACTTTAGGCATACGTATTGTTACGGGGGCTACCATAAGCGAGCAAGTGTTAATTCTTGTTTATAGATGATATATTTTTTGGCTATTCTTCCAAAGCCATGATTTGTGTTAATTAAGGCAGCTTTATGATGTCCGCACCAACTAAGACTCGGAACTTCTGAGTCGATACATTTTGCTCTCTGTGGCGATGAATTTGTTTTCTAAATTCATTGGGGACGATCGCACACCGACGACAATTGCGAGTTGCGGCTAATTTTGTATAATTTATAACAGAGTGATTAATTCTAATAATTTAAAAACAGCACAATTTTCAATTTTTTCCCATCCGTCACTCGCTCCTAACAGCCAAAAAGATGGGTCAAACAAATCAATACGGCAATACCCACACCCTCAATCTTTAAAATCCCGATTTCACCTTCGCATTTGGTAGTCAATAGCAGTTATATATGGCGGAATTTGCTAGTTCCTAAACTTAAGAGTAAGTATCGAATTACAGCAAAACAGAAGCAATTAATGCCAAAATAAAAAAATAATTTTAGATTTAAGCTGACTTATTGAGGATTTTGGCATCAATCATTTTTTCATAAAACCATCGTTACAGCCATCATTGCGGTAAAAACAAACCTGGCTTTTGAGTCTGGAGAGGCTGGTCTATGGAGGTTTTGGAAATATTGGACGTACACGATAAATATTGATTAACACGCATCTACAATATGTTTTAGTTTCGCAAAAGGCATCGACCTGATAGCATATAAAATCCCCTCTCGCTGGCTCTGCGAAGGGGAAATAGTCCATGATATTATTGTTTAATACGCTCGATGTGTCGTTATCTTCTTGCACTATCAAGAGGTATGGATTGCTATACCTATCTTGACCCCCTAGCTAAGATAATTTCCCGGTGGTAAACCGGAAAATCATTAACTAAATCAACCTTTTTTCTGGCGTTGCAGCTTAGTTTTCCAATTGGCGATCGCCTTTTGAGCCGGCTCATAACTCTTGGTACCCGACGGCACCAGGGAAGCAGCTTCAACTGCCTCTTTCAACTTTCCTTGAGAGGCACGCAACTGAGCAATTTTGAGAATAGCTCCGCTCCACTCTCCAATCAACTGCTGAGCTTCTTCATGCTTTGGCTGACCGGGCTGAATTTTATTCGCTTGCTGGATGCCTTTACTGTAGGAAGAGGCAGCCCCCCGCTTAATTTGACTCGCAGCCGCCGATAGCAAAGCAGCATTGACATCCTGCTCTTTGGATAGCTCCTCCCACTGAACGATCGCCTGTTTCGACTGATTGTAAACCGCTTGATTCACATCAGGCATTAATTTAGCCGCGCCGATCGCCCCGGAGAAATTGCCCCTAGCAGCCCGCCCGTTAGCAATATCCAAAATCACCAAACTCCAGCGCTCAATATCCTGCTGAGCCTGCGGGTAGAGCGGATCGTTAGGCGGAATCGTTCGAGCCTTAACCACCGCTCGATTAAAACTAGAAGCCGAACCATCCTTGAGGAAAGTTTTTGCCTCAGCCCACACCTGCTGGCTTGAGGGAGGCTGCTTGCTATCAGTCGCTGCTTGTACCGCGCGCGGTTGGTTCTGCGCCACTCCACCACCAGCAGATTTTTGAGTCCCGGGGTTTTGGGCATTCTCAGCAGGCGATCGAGAATCTCCTTCCTGCTGACCGATAAAAATCGATTTGTTCGTCAGAAAAACACCCAACAGCAGCACCAAAGCGGTAGCTCCACTCCACAAAACTAACTGCTGTAAAAATGACTTATCCGATCCCCCGTTATCCGTATCCTCGGGCTGTTGCGAGTTCGGTCGATCGCCCCCCCCACCGCTTCCTGGTCTGACAGCATTCGGCTGCGACACAGGAGTCCTCTCAACCGAGGCATCAACCGCGTTGCGAGTTGCCTCGGGCACCTCCATTTGAGCAGTAGCCACAGCCATTTGCGGGCGATCGATCCCATCAGCCATCGCAACCGTCATATTGCCGTTGCGTCCGGCCAATGCAGAAGTCGGCACCCCAGCAGCATCAGGCAAAATCACCAAATGAGCCTTTCCAGGAGGATTCACCACCATCAAAGGTTCTTGTTTGGGACGCAAATGGTGGTCGCACAGCTCCGGTAGCCGATCGCTCAAGAAACGGTCTAAACCCTTAAGCGTCATGCACTGTCCCGATCGCAGCCCCTCTAAAAGCGCCGTCGTAAAAAATCCTTGACGCAGAGCAGAAGTTTCGCGCGAAACTTGATTCGGGCGGCAAGAAAGCACCGTCGGGATTTCCAGTTCCCGGGCCAGCTCTGCCGTTTGAGTGCCGATCGTTTCCCCCGCCTTCACTGTCTGGCTGCGGTTCATATCCACCAGCACCAACACCGTTTCCGTAGGAGCATTTTTCAGAGTATTCAACAGCAACTCTACCGGAATCCCCGTACCCTGAATGTCAGCCGGATTGCCATCAACAGGCATCAAATAATCCTTACCTTCATAGCTGACACCGTAGCCGCTGAAAAAACACCAAAGTAAATCTCCGTGTTGTAAATGTTCCGCGCAGAGGCTTTCGGTCAATTTCAGAATATTTTCCCGATTCGGATACGTAGATTGACCCCACAGCGACGGCGAGCTATCCGTCATCAACAGACATCCATCCGGCGCAAAACCAGCCTCCTCAGTCAAAAAACCGTAAAGTGCCTCTGCATCCTCTTGTGCATAACTCAAAGGCTGGAGTAACTGATATTGATTGATGCCTATTGCAATACAAGCGTGATGTTTCATCCCATATGCCCTATATATATAGTGGACAGATACATTTAACCCAGTAGAGGCTGGCAATCAGCCTCTACTGTGTATGGCGCGATGTGGTAAGATGCAATCTCACGACTACGCGGAGGTATCTCTCAAAGGCTTTAACAAAATGTTAAAGGCGCCATTTATGTCACGACCAATTGCGTGACCGCATTCAGGGGCAACAAATTGTTTGTTACCTGGTAATTTTGTGTGGCTCTGTCCACACTTTCAACAGCTTTTAGATCTATATTCTTCCATTACGTCTACTACAATACATCCACGTTTAGATGCTTGATGCTTCAACGTTTGAAAGAAACGGTATGCAGCTCATGCTACCATCGCTGCTGCTGTTTTGGTAGCCAACCGACCTTCCGGTGCTTTAGCATCTCGGTAGAGCGACTTTCGCTTAGTCCGCTTACCTCGATCGTTCTTCTTTCTGTTTGTGGCTGCTGACGCCTCGGCGAACCAGGGTTGGATTCGATGGTCAAGCTTGCACAAAACGATAACACATCGCCGTTTAACGTTAAAACGACTTTCGCCTCCTTAGTCAGATAAGTAGTTGTCCGAAGGCAGAACTGAAGTATCTGATACTCCTACTATATTGCAGTCAAAAATTATACCCTCTGCCTGCATTCATAAAATGACGTTAAATTGAATACACAGGTCAGTTTATTTGTTCTATGTGAACTAATTTTCAGCAAACTACACCAAACAGGAGTAAAGCGCCAATGGTCTCTACCGCCCCAAAAGAAATATCCACCCACAGGGAATCGCTATTGAAGCAAAAGCATCCTAAAACTCACAACCATTATAGGTTTCAGGATTTTTTTGCCTTCGATCGCGAGTTTGGTACAATTAACGACTGGAATAAGTCCCGCAACATTTTTACCAGCGAAGACTTCATCATCGGTTTAGTGGAGGGACTCGAAGAAGAAGTAGGCCCGGCGTCCTCTGTCATCATGTATACTATTGGTTGCCAGTGGGGGCTGCAAGATTCCGAATTTTTTCAAAAATGGTTTAGCGCCGAATTCAGCCAGAACATTCGCCAGTCGAATCTGATGTTCCTGCTAGAAACTTGGTGGTGGCCTTTCACTGCTCAAGGTTGGGGTCGCTGGGAAGTTGACATGAGCGATCGCAAACATGGCTGCATCTTCATCAACCTATTTGACTCAGCAGTTGCTCGAACTTTGGGCGACGTAGGCAAACCAGTTTGTCACCTATACGCCGGTTTGTTCGCCGGTTTCTTCGGAGCTCTAGTCAAAAAGCCTCTCAGTTGCATAGAACTCCAATGTTACTCAATGGGAGAAACCTATTGTAAATTCCTCCTCGGCAACCCAGACAAAATTGATGCAGCAGCATTCTGGCTCAACGAAGGTGCCAACGCCCGCGATATTCAAAATCGACTGCAACACGGTGAAATATTGCGGTAAACAACCTGGAAAGGCACATCCTCTGCCCTGCCTTTCCTCCCACCAATTTCGCGATCGCACGCATAGCGACCGATGGTGGGTATCTCCAGGCAGGAAGAAAGATGAAAAGTCAAACTTCATGGTTGGGTAAGTCTGTCCAAGACTTCTTTGGTCACTATAATTGGCTGGGACAACCTTTAGAAACCCAAAATGGCTCGACTTCAGGTCAAGCGCTGAGTTTAACGCGATCGGTAGCAGACTTTTTTCAAGCTATTTCTTGGGAAGGAATTCCCGAAGTAGGCGCCCTACCCCTACCGCCACCCTTGCCAGCAATTTCTATTTCTGAACCTGCCGAAGTCACCATTGACGATCTATTCGACCTCTTTTAATCTGCGTGGGGAATTGGAAATGGCCAATAGTTAATATTGGTTAGTTGTTATTTGTTATTGGTGGTAATTACGAAAACTATTACCAACTGCCAACTGCCAACTGTCAACTGTCAACTGTCAACTGTCAACTGACTTCCTTTTATCAATTACCGATTACCAATTAATTAAAATCATGCACCCTGAGATTGAGGCCCTGCTGGATCAGGCAGAAACCCGCTTTCTAAAAGGCGAAGAACTCATAGCCTTTAAGCGTCAAGCTGCAATCCTCGCCCAGCGCTTGAAAATTTACGAATTTTTGCGAGAGAAGGAAGCAAGCATCTTCCAACCAATAGCCAACAAGCTACAAGAAAAATTCCCCGACGAAAAAGAAGAAAACTTAGAACGATCGCTCAAACACTGGGTTTTAGTCTTGCGTTACTGCGCCATGGCCATGCTGCTGAACGATCGAGATTTTCTCGAACAGCGACTTCTCGACTGGGTTTCCGGTATAGTCGAAGCCCACCAAACTCAAAAAATCGAAGCAACTGTTTGCAATATGTTGCAAACTCGTTTAAAAGAACTGCTTTCCGAGCAAGCAAGAGCATTATTGCAACCATTCTTTGACCAAGCAAAATCAATGATTGTTGACCAAGGCAATAAAGAATAGGCAACAGGTAATACTTTAAAAAATGTAATTCAGGAACCATAAATTATGAGTTATAAGTAATAAATTTAATTTTAAACTTAACCCTCATAACTCCTTTTTTACAAACAATCAATTGCCAAATCCAAATTTCCTACATCGATAATAATTAACCTCTTCCGTCTTCCTTCCACGTCCCCATTGCCGATTACCGATGATTAATATTGCCGACTTGCTCAAACAGCCCCGCCTCCCTGGAAACTACTTTGCCAGCGATGCCTACGTCCGAGGCGACCTCGAACTAGGCCTGCTCGAAAACCGCCGGGGCGATCGGCTCATAGCCCTCCCAGAAACACTGATTCAAGCCATTTATATCGGCTTAGAACAAGAAACAGGCCAAGCCGCCCGCCTCGTGCTTTTCAACTGCGGTCGTTGGTGGGGGAAAAACTTCTACGTGCGCTTTTGCGAAGAAGTCAGCGAATACTACGGCCAGCCAGTTTCCGAAATGGAAATGGTAGAATTTATTCAGTCCTTGCAACAGTGCTGGAAAACTCACGGATGGGGAAAATTTGAATTTGACCCCAGCTATTCCGAACAGGGATTTTTAATAGTAAAGATTGGTAACTCTCTTTTTGCTAAAACAGCTCCCAAGTCGAAGCGGCCGGCCTGTTATTTAGAAGCAGGCATCTTAAGTTCCTTCTTTAGTCAGCTTACAGGTCGGGAACTCCACTGCCTGCAAACCTCCTGCGAATCCTTGGGTTCGGACTGCAACCGCTTTATTTTAGGACTGCGCGATCGCCTCCAACCGGCAGATTCTATGGTCGAAGAAGGACAAGCTCATGAAGCTATTATCAGTCAGCTTTGCCAAAAAAACTGACTCGTGTAACAGCTATTAGTTTATTGTTAATAGCTATCAGCTAGGTTATTGGGCGGCTATTTTATCCACCCGACGATCGAACATTACAGACAGTTAAATTATCAAAAATCTACAGAGTTTAAAAAATGGCTCTAGCTATTTCAAAAAAGTTTGACTGTAACTCAATAAGCTTGGGTTAGCTAAGCGTTTCATTGCTGTCCCCGCTCCCTTCGGGAGCGATATGTTATGAAAGCAATCACCAAGACTTTCTTGGGTTCTCAAGTAACAACAGGTGCAGGCATAAAAATTATCTTTTTAACCCAAGCTTAAGTAGTTGGACAAGATTAATTACACTGCGATGCTCGCAAAGCTTCCCAAGTAGTAATTCCCGAGCATTTTTTGTGTAATTAATTGTGTCAGGTTACTTATTGGACTACAACTCGCACCTAGACAATTCATGATTTACCTTAGAACAATACTCCGGACATAATTTTGGCTAATTTTAATGCTCAAAGTCCTATCGAGGCAACTGCTGGAACTCGATATTTTTTTTAATATCAGTGGTGGAGCCTAACAAGATAAAAAATTACTCTTGAAGTTTAACGCCAAAAAAACGTTACATAACAGTTCAAAAAACTGTCAGTATTGTTAGAAACTCATAAAATTTAAAAACAATCACAACCTCAAACTTTTTTCTCAAACTTAATGGACGCCAATGAACTTCTAAATCGATATGCAGCCGGCGAAAGAGATTTTAGACAGGCCAACTTGCGCGGCATTGTGTTGAGTCCGATCGATTTATACCGTTCCAGCGATGCCCCAACTCTACGTTTGGACAATCTTAACGAACACCAGCACAGACCATACTTAATCGGTGCTAACCTCAGTCAAGCCGACCTCACAAAAGCCCATCTGAGCCGAGCCAACCTCAGCAAAGCCGACCTCAGCGGAGCCAATCTGACCGGCGCCAACCTCATGGCAGCAAGTCTCAGCGGAGCCAATCTCACCGACGCCAATCTCACCGACGCCAACCTAGCGGGAGCTCACCTGAATTGGGCAAACCTAACAGGAGCAATTCTCCCCAAGGCAAATCTCATAGGTGCAGATATGAGCGCAGCAAACCTCACCAAAGCCGTTCTGAGCGAAGCAAATCTAAGTAAAGCCTATCTGATTAAAGCCAATCTCAACGGCGCAAACTTGAAAGATGCAGACTTGACTCTAGCAAGTCTCAAAGAGGCAGACTTGAGCGACGCACAGCTCACCGGAGCCGAATTGTCCAAAGCCAACCTAGCCGGAGCCAACTTAACCCGTGCCGAACTCAGCAAAGCCAACCTCAGCAAAGCTAACCTCAGGCGAACTAACCTCACTCAAGCTTATTTAAACAGCGCGTGTTTGAGCGAATCAGATCTCAGCGAAGCTTGCTTGGACAGAGCAAATTTGTGCAAAGCAGATATGAGCAAAACCTACCTCAGAAAGATTACTTTGAATGGCTGCCACTTAAGCGGTATCAACCTCAGCGGGGCAGATTTGGGCGGTGTAGACTTGAGCCGCAAACTTTTAACCGGAATTAATATGGCAGAGGCATTGTTGAACGAAGCCAATTTCAGCGGTGCTTATTTGATGGAAGCTAACTTGAGTGGAGCCAACCTCAGCAAAGCCAACTTGAGCGGGGCATACCTGATCAATGCCAACCTTTCTAATTCTTGCCTGCGTGAAATTGACTTGAGCAAAGCTAACCTCAGTAAAGCCAATTTGCGGAAAGCTGACTTGACAGGAGCAAACCTCCGCGGAGCCATTCTGAGTGAGGCGGATTTGGGGGGAGTTAACTTGCTTGGAGCCATTCTTCCTAACGGCAAAATCTATCACGGTTAATGCGATACCAGTCCGCTAAAACAATACAACCGTTGCCCCTTGCTCCAAGCATTTCTGTAATCAGTCATTCCCGCTCGAAAATGGTATGACTTTCCTTGATTATTTACCGACTATAGTGCGGTTGATGTCGAGAATCGGAAAAAATAAGCTGACTTCTTCAGCAGTCAGATATTGTTTTATTACCTTTTTCATGACATCGTAGGTCACGGTCGAACTATTACGACTGTGAACAGCGCCTAAAATACTTTGCAACCAAAGCAGCAGCCGATCGCGCAACCGTTCAGTATCATTAATCAACAGTGCTGTCGCCGAATGCCTCAATACCCGCACACCATCTCCACGGCACTTTTCAGTCAGATCTTGAGAACCGCGGCGATATAAACTAGGGTCGATAGACTGCATTTGTGCTTCCACCTGCCGAATAATTTCTTTTTCAGAGGCTTGAAGTTTTTTATAAGCGCTCATCCGGTGATTTAAAGACTGAAAGTAGTCTTTCAAAAATTGCAGCTCTTCGGCAGTGGCGTAGCGTCCGTCTGCTTCCGTGCTCAAACGCGCAAGTTGGCTCAACATAGATTTTTCTCAACTACTAAAATACAAACATATCAGTTTTAAGCTTCTTTAGTACGAACTAAATATTGTCCTACTTGGAAGCGGGTTTCATTAAGCTGTGTAACGATCGAACGAGTAATTAACTTTCCCGATTCTACAACTACTTGACCCGTAATTGGGTGTAACAAATCTTGCTGAGCTCGGCGACCGATCAGAGCTTCCACATTTTCAATAGCATTAATGTACATCCCGGCAGGTATCTGTACAACGACACCCTCGCCCATAATTTGAGCCTGACAAGCAAGTCGCGAATTGGATGCCGCTGTAGTAATGACCTCCAGCGTCCTCCTCTCGCGGCGGTTCATGTCAGACAAACCTTCCATGCCCTCTTTAATGTAAACGTGGCAGGTAGCGCACATTCCTCGCCCCCCGCATTCCTTAAGAACGTCTAAGTCTTTGGAAAGTAAGGCAGCCAGGATATTCGATCGAGTTTCCACTGCCATTTCCTCGGCAATTGGATCGAGTCTAATAATTTTAACCATATTGATTTTTCATCCTGTCAAGTTCAGTATGCAAGTGCGATCGACATATTCAAAGCCAAAAAAATTTGGCTAACACTCAAAAAAGCTAAGATGGCTTGACGACAGCATCAACTTCTGGCTCTCTAACCCAGATTGCATAACCGCTAGCTGTTTTGGTAATCGCTGTTGAGTCACCCCTATTCGCCAACTTAGCCACGATGGCTAAAACCTTCGATGGTTCTTGGACGGCTTTGAAAAAACTGTAATACTCACAATCAACTAAAATAGCAGCCACAGGCAGTTCCAGATCCGGCACCCGAATCCGGCAAGATTGATACTGACTGCGAAACTCAAGGATTTTGGTAGGTGCGACCGTGCGATCGCTCCTCGGAGGCTGAGAATGAACCTGAGATAACATAGCAGTACCTGGCGATCGATTCAAAAAATTGAATTTTTGTCAGCATTCTTTACATATTTTAATACTAGCTCAAGCTTTTTCTATAATTAGACCGATGCAACATTCTAAGTACCGTATTTTAGGGCTAGTCGGACAAGGGCAATTTGGTCGAGTTTTTTGTGCCAGCGTTCGAGAAACTCCCGCCAAGGACTCCCGCCTCACCAGCCAACTGGTTGCTCTCAAAGAACTCAGCCATCAAAAAGCCCCAACTAGCGAATTTTTAAGAGAGCTGTGGTTTCTGATCACCTTGCAGCACCCCAACATTGTCACCTGCCGAGCTCTCGAACACACAGCCACAGGCAGATACTTGGTTATGGACTACTGCGAGGGAGGAACTCTCCGTAACCTGCTCAAACAAGACCGTCCCTTGCGACTGCTCGAAGGTTTACAGCTAGTCATGGAACTTTTAGCAGGCTTAGACTACGCCCACCGCCGAGGCGTAGTTCATTGCGACATCAAACCCGAAAATATCCTCCTCACTCTAGGCTCCAAAGGTTGGTCGCCGAGGCTATCTGACTTTGGCATCGCCCGCCGACTTCCAGAAATCGGTACAACTCGCCTCCACCAAGAAATTTCTCCCGACGCTACCGTAGGTTCCCCGGCATACATGGCTCCAGAGCGGTTTTACGGTCTTTATTCCCCCATGTCAGATATATATGCAGTGGGAATTTTGCTGTTTGAGTTGCTCATGGGCTACCGCCCTTTCGGCGGAGCCCCCGGAGACTTGAGGTGGGCGCACCTGAATCAACGCTTGCAACTTCCCGACGCCATCCCCGAACCGTTGCAAGCAATAGTCAAAAAATCTTTGGAAAAGCTGCCGGCCCGCCGTTTTGCCAGTGCTTCCCAAATGGCTCAAGCTCTGCGACTGATCATGTACGACCCCGCTGTCCGGCAATTGGGCGACTGCATTGTTCCTTGGGAAAACCCCACAACCAACAACGCTAAAAGCCTGAAGTCGGACACTGACTCTGCGCTGGAAGTCGAAGAGGAAAAATCATCACAGCCGGCTATTAATTTACTTCGGACTGTTCGTTATTCGGTTTTGCAGCCAAAACCGCTAATACTTCCTGCACCGCTGACTGCTTTAATTGCCACGGAAAAGTATCTCTACGCTTCTGTAGGTAAAGAGGTGAAGGTTTGGTGTCAGCCGGGACAACACGCAGTTACAACAGAAGAAATGCCGACTTCTATATTAATGCCGGAAATTGTGCGTGGCATTTTACCTGCTTCCCACGGCTGCTGCGTTCTCACTCAGCAAAAACTTTACTGGCAGGGCGACGGCTCCTCAGAGCCTCAGTGCCTAATGGATATGGGTTTAAGGCAAGGTGCAGATGCTTTTAAAGCTGCTATTGATTCTCAGGGTCGCTGGTTGACAGTAGCTGTTCCCGGCGAACTGCGTTTTTATGCTTTAGCTGACAATAGCACTGCGGGCGATCGAGAAAAAGCCCTAAAGCCGATCGCTACTGTGGCGTTACCGGAACACTATTTACCAGAATTAACGTTTTTGGATCGACGACACGTTTTAGCCGTTTGGCCAGACAACGAACCAAAAAATCCCCAAACTATTTTTAGAGTTTACACTCGCCGTGGCACATCAGTGGGTTCTGTAAAGTTGTCTGCCAGCGTCGGACAGATGTTGTTGACACCTGAGCCTTATACCTTGCTCGGAATTCCCCAAGGTGGTAAAGCCGCTGTGTTGTCGATGAAATTGTGGCCGCTCAAGCTAGCGCGAATTCCTCTTGAAAGTTTGCCTGTGTCTGCTTGTGTAACTAAGTGGGGATGGGTGTTGGCAGATGCTGGGGGGCAGATAGCAGTGTTAAACAGTCAAGGGATTCAAGTAGGCAATTTTAGTGGCCCTGCCTCACCTCGGGCGATCGCCCCTTGGGGCAGCACAGGTTTGGTGATTGCTGCCAATACTGAGTCCGAGACTCACTTGCACTTTTTAGATGTAGATGTTGAGGAGACTAACCCGCGATCGAATCTCAAAGGCTGATAAATGGTCTAACTGAAAATGTTTGGGGGTGGCTGTAATTAAGGAGATTGTAGTTGCGGGCGATGGATTTGTGTGGGGCTAGGACTTGCAGGTGGGCGATCGATCCGATCGCATACCCCAATCTCCCTGAGTCAAGTACAACGAATGCAGGCACTACTCATATATATATGAATCAGATTGACCAATCACCTAGTGCTGTGGTGAACAGGGTGCGATCGGGCTGACACCGTAACCAAAGTCTTAGTAGCTCTGACTAAATCCAATTATATCCACCTCTGAAGTATTCTACAGACGGCTGTCAAAAACGAGATGGGGGTAAAAAAGCAGGTTCTGGCGTTAAAGCAGATGGGGCGATCGGATATGGGAGCCGGAAGGAACACCCGAAACCCATACGGTGCATGGCTTCAAAAAAAAGTCAAAATTATTTTCGCAAAACGCTTGACAAGCCCTTGCGAAATAAGTATATTAATAAAGCGCCAG
>NZ_JAEQDD010000117.1:0-16044 GCF_020737885.1 Microcoleus sp. PH2017_34_RAT_O_A
CGACTCACAAGGTCGCGTCATCAACACCTGGGCTGATGTCATCAACCGCGCTAACTTGGGTATGGAAGTAATGCACGAGCGCAATGCTCACAACTTCCCGCTCGACTTGGCTGCTGGTGAAACAACTCCCGTGGCTTTGGTTGCTCCTTCCATCAACGGTTAATTTTTAACTCTTGATTGACAAAAAGCGCTCCTAGAAATAGGGGCGCTTTTTGTTTGGGAAAATATATTTTTATCAGGTTTGTAGTGAGGACTTTAGTCCTTTGATGCGGAGGGCTGCCGCTTCTTCTCAATATACTGCTGGTGGTAATCCTCGGCCATATAAAATTCACCAGCGGGTTTGATTTCGGTGGCAATATCTTTGTCGTATTTACCGGAAATTTGCAATTTTTGTTTGGATGCGCGGGCGGCTTTTTCTTGTTCCGAATTGTGATAAAAAATGACTGACCTGTACTGTTCGCCTCTGTCGGGGCCTTGGCGATTGATTTGGGTTGGATCGTGACAGTTCCAGAATATATCTAGCAGTGTTTCGTAACTGATTTGCGATCGATCGTACTCCAAGAGCACTGCTTCAGCGTGACCGGTAACTCGGGCGCAAACGTCGAGGTAGCAGGGATTCGGCCAGTGACCTCCTGTGTAGCCCGCAGCAGTCGAGATGACACCCGCAACGGCGCGAAACTTGTGTTCGACTCCCCAAAAACAACCGGCGGCAAATGTGGCTTTTTCCATTGTGTTAAGAAGAAGGAAGAGTTGACAGTTGACAGTTGACAGTTGACAGTTGATAGAAGGAAGAATAGAAATGGAAGTCGGAAGAAGGAAGAACAGAAATAGAAGTCGGAGGACGGCTTTAGTTATCGTCCCGAGAGAAGTGATAAGACATATACAGCAAGCTTTTTAGCGATCGATATTTTATTTTTAATTAGGTGAATTTATTTAATTATTGTATTGGGCTCAAACTTGGCACTCTTATTATGGTTGACAGATTCCCATTAGTGTGCATTCCCAGACTAATCGCGGCTGTACGTAGTTTAGCAAATATTGTCGGGCTTTTTCTAAGGGTTCTAAGGGCGATCGGCTAATTCGGCCTGCCAAAAATTGCTGCCAGTAACAATGCTGTAAATAATCAATTAACCACAACTGAGATTCAGTATCTAAAGTTTTATCAATTTCCTTAGCCAATTCCAAAGCTGAGCGCAAATTTTGAGGCAACTGCTTGACTTTTTGCAGCAAATCCTCGGGTATTGATTGCAGTTGTTGCCAAATAGCAATTGCTTCTCCAGGACTTCCCTGCGCCATCCCGATTACCTCGGGATGGGATAAAATCTCGGCAAATCCCCCTTGCTGCAAAACTTGTCTCATTGCTTCGGGATTCAGCCGCGAAAACTGGATTTTTTGACAGCGGGAAATCAAAGTGGGTAGCAAAGCTTCCACAGTCGGAGCAATTAAAATTAGCGCTGCTTTTCCCGGTTCTTCCAAGGTCTTTAACAAGCCGTTGGCTGCTCCTTCACCCATTGTTTCTGCTTGTTCTAAAACTACGACTGAACGCCCAGCTTCTAGTGGTGGCCTGCTCAGAAATTCGCCGATTTCGCGAATTTGTTCTAGGCGAATTTGGGGCGGTGCTTTTCGCTTTAATCCTGCTTCCTCTGCTTCTTTTGCGGAAAGCCGTTTGCCTTGGTTCATGTAGGTTGGTTCTACCCAGAGTAAGTCTGGATGATTTCGCTGTCGGACGCGATTTTGCACGGATTCTCTCGATCGCCTTTCGGGAAGATTTACTGAGAATAAAAGCTCGATGAAACACTGTGCTGCTAAGCTTTTGCCGGTGCCGTTGGAGCCGACAAATAGATAGCCGGGAGCAATTCGGTTGCGCTCGACTGCTTGGCTTAGCAATTCTACTGCTCGATTTTGTCCGATCACTGATGTGAAATAGTCCATGTTTTAAAAGTTATAAATACAGCGTATTTCAGGTTTGTGAGGTACATTTATAAGTTAAATTGCCAACATGAAGGTAACATTAACATCATTCAATTTACTTGAGATAGCAGCCAATTATATACTTGCAATATAGTTGGAGTTGTAATTTTTTTTATATTGAATCTAACAAAAAATATAATTCTCCGGTATCTACTTGACTTTGCCCCTAATCTTATTGTATATTATTTAACAATGGGAGGTTTGCCAAAATCATATTTTGATATAAATTTAAATTATTAAGCAGTAATATCAGTTAAAGTGTTAGGTTGTCTGCCAGTTTATGAAAATAATTCCTCTGCTCGCCATAAGTTTTTTAGTAGCAATTTTAGCAAGCGCGATCGGCATAATCTCAGTCCAGAACGCCGCGCCAGTAGCCTTAAGCTTTATCTTGTTTAAATCCATACAGATTCCTGTAGGATTAGTATTGGCCATGAGCATTAGTGCGGGACTGATAGGCGGTGCAGTGCTACAACCGCTTTGGAACCTTTCAGATTCCCAAGACTCGCGTCCTAGATTTAAAGCAAATCCCGAAGACTCGGACACCGCAGAATATTAAGTTAATTTTTCACACCTTCGATGGAATAAACCTGACCTTCAATCAGCAGCCGAGTAATTCCTTTGGCTAGCAAGTAAGGCGCGGCTTTTTGCAACAGCCTGCCGTCGGGAATCTTGAAAACTCTTTGATTGCGAGTAGAAAATCGGCGCGCCACTCGGTGATTATCAAAAACTGGTAGGGTTTTCTCGCGAATTTCGGCCGCCGGAATTTGACCGAGTTCGCCAAATGCTTTCAGAGGTCTGGTGATTAACTCTGCCGCCCGATCGACTACTAAATAGCAAATTTTGGGCACAGATGCTTCGCTTAAAGGCAAAACTTGAATCGGGCCAGCCCGAAGTTCTATCGACTCCCCGGACATCGAACCCAGCAGACTCGCTTCAAACAGAGAATCTTCATCCTCTAAATCTTCGTCGAAGTCGTCATCTAAATCCTCCTCATCCTCATCCTCATCCTCCTCCTCATCCTCATCTTCGTCGAAATCGCTAAAATCTTCACCACCAAGCATTGCCTGTAGTTCCCCAGTCACAACAGCACGGTGGCTGGGTTCGGCAAGATTGCCGACGGGGGCATCTGGTAAATCAGAAACCTCGAAATCCGACTGTAAAGTTCCTGGAATTTCGATTTCTGGTACAGGTTGGGTGGCTGATACAGAACGCTTTCGGATCGTCGGCCTCGAATTTGGGGCTGACTGCGTGACGGGGAGTGACTCAGACAGGGGAGTATCTCCAGGGGCGATGGAGTTCTTAGCCGGCGATTCAGCAGCCGTTTCTGTTGGTTGAGAAAGGCTGCTGGTGCTACGATCGGACGAACGCTTTTGTTTTTGCTGGACTAGAAATGCGTATTCTAACTCGGACAAAGCCCCCTGAAGGATGCGCCTTACAGTCGAACTACTCACTCCGTAGCGCTTGGCCAGAGTGATAGTATTCTCGTCCGACTGTCGGTACAGCCTGAGGAGTTCCCGTTTGTCTGAATCGGAGAGTTTTGTGGGCGTCATGCCAAGTTTTCCACCAAAAAGACGTGAAAAGACGTAGGAAGTGCGATCGGCAAAGTATGATTTTTTATTTTCGATTTGAAGTTGACAGATGCAGGGAAGGGCAAAAAAGCTTTCACGTTCCCCTCCCTTGCCGAAGCAACCCCAATCTCAAATCGCTACGCGGAGCGACGAGTCCGCCTGCTTTGACGAGAACGGGTGGAGATGTCATGTTCCAAAACAGCTCCTATTCCGAACAGGATGCCACTGAAAACAAAAAAGACTTCCAGTAAACTGCCGCTTTGATAACTACCCTCAGCCTGAGTATCGCGCCATTTGAAGTACATATCTGCGATGTAAAGCGAAAAAGTTGCAGCCGCAATCATTCTCCAAGATTGGGAAAAACGTCCTCCCCAAAACGCCAGCAGCAGCGCAGTAGCAATAATCAGCAGAAAAACGTCCCCGACGATGTAAAACAAATTGATTGCATAGGCGTAAGGTGATAGTTGCTTGTCAAGTGCCATCACCCATTCGGGAGCTTTAGTTGCTTCTGCTGATTCTTCCGATGCCGATTTAGCAGCCGCTGCTGCCGTTCCTTTTGCTTTTGACTGGGCAGAATTGTCCAAAGCAGGGGCTTTTCCTTTGGCAGCCGTTGAGTCAGGTGCAGATCCTGTAACTACTTCCTGGGGAGCAGCCGGAGCCATTCCTAGCTGTTGTCTCCAAGAGTCGGGCGCAGCAACCCAGATAGCTACAGCAATCCCAAAGGCTGCTATTGCCGCTAACAAACCCCATTGCCAAAATTCTAGATTCAGTCGCTTGGAAGTCACAGCTAGAACCATGCCTCCGATCAGTACCACATAGCTGCCCAGATAAAACGCATCTGCTGGGGACACATCTGGGTCTAACTCGAAATAGAGTTCCCAAATCCCGAACAGCACGCCGGCGATAAAATAGAAGAGCATCCCCAAACCAATTCCCAGCCAGACGTTACGCCCGCTTGCCATGTGGGGGCTTTTCCAGTTTCTCAAACAGACTAAAGACGCTCCAAGGTATGCCCCGCATTCAAAAACATAAGTGCCGATCGAGTACCAAGGCGGTAAACCATCTTCTTGTGAAAGAGGGACGCTGAACAGCAAAAAGAACAGCAGCGCCATGACAGCCCAGACAATGCCCACAATCACGAGGGTCTGAGCTGATAGTAAAGAGGTAGATGTAGATGACTTTTCTGAAGTGCTACTCATAGGGATTTCACGATACCTAACTAGCGGTTGAACGCACCCCATCTCAATCTTTGATTGTAGATGAGGATTCTTTCGCCAAAGAACCTTGATCTGACGCTCCGGGAAAAACTGCCGTCCTCAGCGTGTTGTCGGGATTTTTGCCCTCGTACACTCTCGGAAGACTAAGCAAGAATACTATCTATTTACTAATTCAAAGAATTAGTTCTTAGTCGATGTTTTTCCCGGGAACAGATGATAGAAATACGGTCTGCGCCTTCACCATTAAGGGTTTTACCGTAGCCTATTAAACTCGGAAATTATATCCTCAAATGTTGTTTTCTCTGTTTTTGGCTTTCACACTCCCCCACTCATATCAATGATTCTGGGTGGGAACTGCGATCGGATTTTAGTTAAATTGCCAGACTGTAGCTGGCCTCTTAACTGATTTAACAATTATGTCGATCGATCGATACAAGTTGGCAATCCAACCTGTATCTCCCTTGCCCCCGACAGTGAAATTATCTCAGCTCGATTATCTGGGCCCAATTGTCAGAGCAATTGTCAAAGATTTTCTATGCTGCGATCCACAACTTGTTGAGGGCTGATTGTTTCAGCCAATCGAGAAACTGAGTGCGATCCTGTGCTGGCATATCTTGCAGCACATCGCTCACTCCCTCAGCGAAGTCGGTATTGCCAAAATATGATTTGCCCAAACGGTGAAGTTCTTGCAATAAGGTTTTGAGATGTTGCTCTTGCCAAGGGGGCACCTTATGATTTTGCAAGGGACTAACGGTCAGCCAATTTTTGATCGCATCAGCGGAGTCTGCCTGGGGGAAGTTTCCTTGCTGAAATACCTTGGTGATATCTTTCTGAAACGATGTGGCTTGCCTTGCGCCTAAGAGGTCTTCTACGTCAAAGTAAACAGCTTGGAGGAGTAGCAGACAACCCTGCGCGAATAGCGGTGCTTTAGCGGATTCTGTACCTGCCGGTTCTTCACCGGCAAGCTGATCTAGACGGACTTTTCCCCAGACGCTGTATCTATCCGGCTCTTCTAGCAGAACACAGGCTTTGCCTCGGTTGTCGGTTAAATCCCGCCACAAGGCTCTGGCGTCTTCTGCTTGCTTGCCGTTGAAGGCGCTAATGAGACGAAAAGTCTGCCCCTGATAATTGAGAATGGGAATTTGTTGATCCCGTTTTGGGTGTTGAAAATTGGATATTTCAACATCCTGCCGTTTCAGAATAAACATGACACTGCGATTTGACTCCTGTCATGGCCGAGGTGCTGTGCTTTTGAAGATCTCCAGGCTTTTAGGCTCGGAGATGCTTGATTCAACGATTTCACTTTAATTAGCAGGATTCCCCTCCTCAAGCGTTCCGATACTTTTTTGCTAACAAATGCTAACAAGTATCTAAGCTGAGATTGTCTCTCAACCATGGCATATGAACTAATGCACGAAGGAAATTCCCCCGCGCACAACTTACGACTGCTGTACTGGCAACGCTTGATTTTTGAGCTCGTGCCGATCGGGCGATTGACTATTTTGCTTTGATGCCGTAGAGGAAGCTTATATATAGGCTTCCTGCCATCAGGGATTTTCACCTGAGTCTTTCAATCCTAGTTCTACCACATTTTTCTCAAATATCAAGTCGAGCAGAATGTTGGCAAACATCATCAAAGATCGGCAAGTTAGTCACGATTGCCTCAACTCATGCCTAAAATCAGAGGAGGATTTCTGGTTTTTCGATCTTGTGGCCTACGTTTGAGGCTTTGTCACTATCGAATTTTAACAATTGTGTTGTTTGCAGGTGAGTCCCTCCAGCTTTTGTGAATTGCTATCCTGGACGCAAGGGCACTCTCATCACTAGCGTGTTCGCTCCCGATCGCGCCGCGCTCCACATCGTAGTTTTTTAGATAGAACCGGTTTCTGTCTAAGTTAAAAAATATTTACTTGCTCGATCGCACACTCCACCGATACAATGATACTGTTAAAGACTTTTTGAGTTGGGTGCGTAACTCAGTTGGATAGAGTAGCTGCCTTCTAAGCAGCGAGCCGCAGGTTCAAGTCCTGCCGTACCCGTTAACCAAACCTATACATGACAATAGTTTCAGACGTTTTCCCCAAAGCTGACAGACTACCTGAAACCTTGTTTGTTTCGCAGTTGTTGCGGATTCGGGCATCCAAAACACCATGAAATTCGTCCTGAAGCCCGACCTGCCAAATTTGGCAAATCTTCCGGCTTCCGCGCGATCGACACTCCTACGCCTCTTCCTCTTATGTTTGACAAGCGAATTTCTGCATGTTCCGCCACGTGATTTATCGGTGGAATCAATCCCAAATCGAAAATCTCAAATCCTCTCTTCCCCCGAATTTATCCGTGGGGTCGCCTCTAAAATCTAAAATTTAAAATCTACAATCTAAAATCGATTGACACACCGGATGTGTTATCATAAAAAGTCTTTTGTGTCAATAGCCGATCGCCCAAAAGTTAAAACAGCAGCAGGCGATTGTGGGTCGAGAAGCCCTCAGGAGTTATCCTTAGTGATCGGGCTATTTTTGGACAGGTTTGGATATGTTAAGAGCAATTTTATTTCATATACCCCAAAATTTAATGCTATTACTAGACCGCAGCGCGATCGACCAGTTACAGCCGATATTGGCGCAAGCAACCGGAATGCCGATCGTGGCATCGGAAAATACCGCCACAATTGCACTGGTATTGGTTGCTGTGGGAATTCTGGGTTGGGGATTTTATCGCGCCAGACCTTTTGGCAAACTGGGAATGTTAGCTTGGTTGCAGTCAGTGGTGCTGATGAGTCCGTGGCTGCTGTTCTTTGGTTTGTTCGGTGCCGGGATTTACCTAAATCTAGTGGCGGTATTGTTGCTGCTGGTGACATCCACGGGATTGTACATTTATCTGGGCAGGCAATTGCGGAAGGCAGCAGCCGATGCAGTGATCGACTCGCGCCCCGATCCGGCCCAGATCGAGTCCCAAAGCGATGGAAACTCCCCTGCAAACGAACAACGGGTACCAGCAAAAGAAATTATTAAGATCGTCACATCGCCTGCAACTAATGAATTAGAAATAATTCCCGTTCCAGTTGAAGACCTCAAGGCAATTCAAGGCATCTTTGGCATCGATACTTTCTTTGCTATAGAAACGATTCCCTATCAAGATGGGGTAATCTTGAAAGGCAATCTCCGGGGAGACCCAGAACAAGTACACTCGCGTTTGACGGCAAGTTTGCAAGAAAGATTGAACGATCGCTACCGCCTGTTTTTAGTAGAAAATCAGGACGAGAAGCCGGTAGTTATTATCTTGCCCAGCACAAACGACCCGCAGCCCACTACCCTATCTCAAAAAATCCTCGCAGTCGTACTGCTACTAGCAACAATTGCTACCAGTTTGGAAACAGCCGGTTTGCTGCTGAGTTTCGATTTCTTTAACTCGCCTGGTAGATATCCAGAAGTGCTGCCAATTGCGGCGGGAATTTGGGCGGTTTTAGGTTCAGGCGAAATTGCTCGCCGAGTGCTGGCAAATCAGTACAAGGTTGGCTTGAGTTGGCCGTTTTTTATACCAACTTTTCAGATAGGTTCTTTTGGGGCGATCGAGCGTTTTGAGTCGCTGCTTCCCAACCGTAAAGTTTTGTTTGACATTGCTTTTGCTGGGTCAGCCGCTGGGGGAATAATTTCTCTGCTCATGCTGGTAACGGGTTTGCTGCTTTCTCACCCCGGCAGTTTGTTTCAAATTCCCGCAGAGTATTTCAAGGGCTCGGTTTTGGTGGGAACTTTGGCAAAAGTGGTTTTGGGTGCGGCGTTGCAGCAACAGATTGTTGACGTTCACCCGCTGGTAGTTATTGGTTGGTTGGGCTTGGTAATCACGGCGATTAATTTGATGCCTGCGGGACAGTTGGACGGAGGTAGAATTGTGCAAGCAATCTACGGCCGGAAAATTGCCAGTCGCGCTACTTTGGCGACGTTTGTGGTGCTGGCGATCGCTTCTTTAGTTAATCCTTTGGCTTTGTATTGGGCGATCGTGATTCTGATTTTACAGCGGAATCTGGAGCGGCCGAGCCTTAACGAGCTGACTGAACCTGACGACGCTCGCGCAGCTTTGGGTTTGTTGGCTTTGTTCTTAATGATTTCTGTACTTTTGCCCTTGACTCCCGCTTTAGCTGGGCGTTTAGGAATTGGCAACTAATCATCTGACCATTGGTGGGCTGGGTGCGCTTGGGCGCACCCCAGATATTTATGAATTAACCCAATAGAAAAGCTCGGAATTTGTTTAAACTTAATTTAGCAAGTAAAAATCACGGATATGAGCATCTAGGCTAAAGTTATGGCTAATCAACTTCCTCCTGTATTGGTAACTTTTGATGCGGATGTTTTGATGGCTGGCAGAACCCAAGTTTGGCAAGAATATGCCAAGGTGGGAAGTTGCTATCTCCCGGAAGTAGTGTATGACGAAATAGATTATCTGACAGGGAAAGCGGTAGAAAAAGCTCAAGAGCAAGTGGCCAGAGAGTTTATGCGCTTTTTTGCAGATAGTGGCTGGATTGTGACTGATGCTCAAGAAACGCATCGGGGCCTAGAACCCTCGATGAAAAATCAAAGCGCACAAGCAATGCTAGTAGTAGCTACAGCTCAGTGCGTTTACGGTCTGGCTCAGGAACATCCCGACGCACTGGTGGTGTTTGTGTCCAACAGTCAGCCTCTGCTGAAGCGGATAGCTTCTGTGGGGGCTGCGAATCTTTGCGGCATTACTGCGGCGATGCTGTTAAATTGGGCGAGGAAAGCGGAACGCCCGCCGGCTGCGACTCAGCAATTGCAAAGTTTGATGCGAACTTTAGCCGATCGCCAATCAACTCAGCGCTCTAACAGTAGAATACAGAATGCTGGTGTTGGCAAAACCGGGACATCTGTTAGCAAGTTCACGATGCGTGGCGCTTCTGATTTGGACTCGCCCAGTAGTTCTACTAAAACTAATCAAACGGGTTTGAGTGGGAGCCCCCGTAAGAGTTCGCGCACCAATGCCAAAAAGCCGGTGCCCAGTCGCGAGGAACGGAAAGATTACGAGCCGGCTGTATATCGGATCAAACACATTACGCCTCCGAAAAAAAGGGATGGCGGTTTTCTGTCTGGTGCGTTCAATTTTTTGGGAGCGTTATTTTTCTTGACGGTAGCGGTGGGTATTTTGTGGCGAGTGTTGGATGCTCGGGGTTTTAGAAAGACTTTTGTACCGGCTCTACCGCAGCCTGTGCAACAATTTGTCAAGTCGATCGACCCTAAATGATATATCGGTCTGAAAATTCCGCTTTCTAGCTTCAATAAGGACTATCACCATCGACAGCAAGTAGCAAAAGTCTGTGATAGCCTTAATCTGTAATTGCCAGCCCGGTTAATTGGTAACTATTCACAGATTGAGAACACATCAAAATAAGCGAGAAAGCATTAGCGGAATTAGATTTTACATCTTTGGGCGATCGCAAATTTTTTCCTTCTCCTGTCTAATTTATTAATTTTTATCATTTATAAGGTTTGATCGTTCGGACTTCAGTCCGCATCAAAAATCAAAGGACTGAAGTCCCATGGCAAACGCATCTAATACCAATTTAAAAAATCCTTGCTGCAACACTCTTAGTTGACTTTGTTTACTCAAGTATTGTCGCGCTTTGTGTCGCTGTCAGATTTTCTGTATTTTTTTTGTACGATCGATGAATCCACACCCTACCAATATTGTTGCATTAATTTTTCAAATTGGCATGAATTCTGTAAGCATTACCTAGCAAGGGTTTCAGCATTTGGGAACACAAATGCACAATAGCCCAAACCTTTGTCTAGCAAGCATCCTAAAAATAAGATGCGTTTGTTCTGAGAAGTCCGAACCCTCAAACCTATTTTATAGGGGTTGTTCGAGCAATAATCCGGACAGTTTTTTTGGGGTGGTGGCTGAAACTGGCATTCTACCGTTAAGATTTCAGCGTCTGAAGAAGCTGAAACCCTTATTATACCGTTCGCGATAAAAAAATGTCCGGACTATTGTTCAAGCCGACATAATATTAATTAAGATTTCACTATTTGCGCCGAATTTAAAAATGCTGAACTGGAACGAAATAATTAGTGGATTAGCCTTAGCTATTGCGGGTTTTATTTATGCTGTATTCTTTTTTGTAGTTCTTCCCTTCAGACAGTACGATTATGCGGCACCGATTTGGGCGATAGGAATTGCGATCGGCCTTACAGTAGGAATGAATTGGCTACTATCTGAATCCTTGCTGAGTGGGTGGATTTGGGTAGCTGCATTATTTGGTTTTCAGATACCCCTGATGCTTTTTTGTAGCGAGTTTCTGGGAGATGGACTCTTGCTGCCGAGTCTGTTATTTTTCGGAACAATGGTAGTAGGAGTTACGAGCGTTTATACCAATTTTTCACAACCAAAAACACTGTTGATTGTGAGTTTCTGTACAGTATTTTTCCTAACTTTAATGTACATATCTTTCATTGGTGGCTATGTGCTCAGAGGCAAAAATCCGTTTCATGGTTCTTCAAAGCAAATGCTGCCGCTGTTGAATCAGAAGGTAGAAATTCACACTGACGATCCCAAACAATTGCAATTCAATGGTAAAACAGGCGAACTCACTCAGATCGATCGCTATGAAGTGACAGTCAGGCTAGATGATGATAAAGTATTCTGGCCTTATGTCCAACTTTGGTGGGAAGATGTCAAGCCTGCTAACTAACAGAAATCCTCAGAGTTATCAACCCTCAATAACTTTCTCCCCTTGTCTTCTCTGTGCGCCCTCAGCCCCATCTGCGGTTTATTTCGAGCCCCGAATTCTGTCAAGCAATTTTAATAAACCCGCACTGACTAAGCCTCCTGCAATTCCCAAAAGCAGACTCAACACGAGAACTTGACTGGCCGACATCGGATTTTCCGGGCTAGCGGGGCTTTTGATTTGGCTGGCGTAGATGCTGGCGGCGACTCCGCTGGTGCCAATTCCCACGCCCACTGTACCAATGGTAAAGTTTAAAGTGCGATCGCTCTTAGCCCTCTCAATCTCGATAATCCCCTCTACAGTCTCGATCGCATTTTCCAACAACCGCAAACCCGCACTCAAACTTCTATTATCCGCTTTAACTTGGGTGACATACTTTTCCTCAGCAAAATCGCTGAAACTTGCCATAAATTTTAACTCATTTTTGTCATTTCCCATTCTTTCCGCTATAGTTTCTAGCCGTTTATTATAGTTGTTCAGATTAGTTTTAATTGTATTTTCTTGTTCTTCCAATCGACTAATATAATTAGCATAAATCGAAAAAATTGTCAAGCAATAGACCAAATTTTGCTGCAATTGTTTCAAGTCAACTTTAGCAGCATTGACTTGTTCTGGCAGTAGGCTGACAATTTCTTGAATCTTCCGCGAAGCATCCTTGAGATTCGACTTAAGTTGGCGGCTTTGTTGATAAGCCCAAATCACTTTATTGCGGTATCCAAATAATCGGAGGAACTGCGGATAAAGTTTAGTCATTTTTTGGCGAGTAGTGGGAATTGATGCCTCGCCACTGTTAGAAAACAAGCAAATTAACACATGATAATTTTGGCTGATATTGCCTCTATCTCCCGGAGGTAGCCACAATTCATAAAAATTTGCCCCTAAAAATTGCCCTGATGCTTTTAAATCCCGATCCCATTTAGCATTCGGGACTAACTCAAGTTTGTTGTAGCAATTTTTGGCAGTTTTTAAAGCATCTTGCCCGCTAGTCAATTCACCCCAAACTAGCCAACTTTGACCGATAGTAGCAGGTTGATTGAAGCGCGAGATGATTGTAGATTTCAGCCATTCTAAACAATCGATTTCTTTGGGTGCAAATTTCTTATCGCTGTCGGGTTCTATTTTGCCGGATAAGTCAAACTGCACCGCATAAGTATCGCCGAATTTGACAGGATAAGCATAGCCATCGAGGGGAGATTCAAATGCTACTACTTTTTGGTTGCCGAGTAAATCGATGTAATCACCGATTTCGGTTTCAGCTTGTTCGATTTGTGTTTGCTGTGGCTGCGAGAGTTTATCGCCATAGATTTTTTGCCAAAACTGCTGGCGGTTTTGGCTGATTTTGTCTTCACTTTGTCCGATACCGTCGGCTAAATCGTAGACAAACAAATCGACGGTAGGGTAAATCAGCCAATTTTCGTTAGTCATGGGTGAAACTGTCTGCTATTGACGATAAAATTGTATCGCGACTTGCTTGCACTGAATCCCCAGCTTGCAAGATTTTTCCCAGAATTTTTTTTAACCCTCGCGGCTTAACTTTGGTATCGATTTCATTGATGATTTTTGGTAAATTTGTTAAATCGCTGATATCGCTGGCTGCGTTACTAATTTCGGGGTTAGTAGTGTTTTCTTTTTCAGATTCACTATCCGGCAAAACATCTAATCCTTTGCTACGTTCATTGCTATGATACATCAACCAATTATGAGTTTCTTCATAAGCAGCTAGCAGAGGGGGATGCAATTCGGCAAGTCTTTCGATATCGATAATTGTGAAAGCTTCATCAATTTTATTAAACTCTAATTGAACTGGTGCGGGTAGCGGTTCTGTTTGTTGGAGTACCGCGCCAATGAAAGCTGTAAAAATATCGTCATTATTATTTTTCATCATAATCCCGTTAGAGTGAAGGCTGCCCAGTAATACGGATGTTGATAAGGTTGGTCTGATTCCATTTTAGCCAAGTTTTGCTGATTGCTTTTAAAGAATCGGCGCAGGCTAACTTCAGCTACAGAAAGTTCGCTGCTGTTTTCGGAAATCTTGTCAATTTCCCGCTGATACCAAGCGGCTAAATCTTCGCGGGTGGCTGATTGCAGCCATTTTTGAGAATTTGCTAAGGCGACGGGTAGCGAATCGCCCTCTTCTCGCCACCGTCGGTAAAAGTCTATCATTAATAACGTACTCGCCCCGGATTGGACTGGCCACAGGGTACTGACGACAAAGCCAACTCCCGCCCGCATAAAACCGCTAGTCAATCCTACATATTCGGCGAGAATTGTTTGCTTGTCTGTGACTGCGGTTTCGCAGGCGGAAAGGCAGATTAATTTGTAGTTACTGAGGTTGAGTTGGATGATTTCTTTGACTGTTAATCGGTGAGTATCGCTTAAGTATAAAGTTGATTGTTGAGGATTGTCAAAATCATAGCTACCGTGTCCGGTAAAGTGAAAAATGTTGTGGGGCTGTGGCAATAATTTAGTGACTTCATCGAGGGTAGCTGCATTTTCTCCCCGTCGGGTAGAGTTGGCAAACATTCGGCAAATAATTTCGGATTCTATCTCGGCGGCTGGTAAAGGAAGCAATTCTTTTCGTTTGCCGTTTTCATCAATGATTATACTGTTGGGATTTTCGATACTGAGGATAGAATTCACTTCCCCTTCTTCAACCCGCGGAGGCGGGTTTTGTCTGTGTAGCCGCGAATTCCATTCGCCGACTGTATTTGGTGTATTTGCTGTATTTGCCGCAGTTGGAGGATTCAACCGATGTTTCAAATTCAACCCAAATTGAGCGCTAGGCAAATAACTAACCACAAAATCCCCACTAAACAAAGCATGAATCGGGAAGCGGTGCAAGTCCCGATGGGGAATCAAAATTAACTCAGTAATCCCCTCTAATTGCTGTTCGATCGCATCAATTTTTAGGATTGCATTGAGTCGTGCAAATTTACTTGCCATTTCCGCACGCCAAGGATGATTTACTTGACTTGTTTTCTCCTTAGATTGATAATCGGTGTATTGTTGATTCCACTCCTTCACCCATTTTTCAAATTCATCTGGAAAATCGCTGAAACAGGTTTCGGGAGACAACAAGCCATCGGATTTAATGATGAATGTTGTCAGGGATGCGTCGCTGAGATGCCAGTAAATCGCGGCTGTTGTGGGATTGATCAGTTGCTGAATTTGGGCGTGAGTGACTGTCTCTGCTGTTTGGTAATCGGGAATTGGCAAGGCATTCAGCAGCCAAGATAAGCAGACATTTTTATCGGTTTCTGCTGTGGCTAAGGCTTCGGCATATTTCCCGGATTGGATGAAGATATTTACGGTTGATTGTTCAAAGCTAACTAATTTGTCGGTGAGTTGCTGTTGGGTGAGTTGGGAATAGTTTTGCTGTTTCAGCAGACGCTGCAATAAATCGGTTGCATCTCGCTGTAGTTTATTGGCTTGTTCGGTTTTTTTGGAAGCAAGTAATTTTTTGATTAAATCCTGCAAAAGCTCAAGATGCAGTTTCAGGAAACGAAATATTCATTGGAGTTGGAAGAATTAACTTTTCCTTCATCGTAATGAGCATTTCCTAGTGCTTGATGCAATAATCCATATCCTTCAGGGTGGGTGTTCTTTTTGCAATACTCTAAGCCTACTTTTAATGTTAATACTCGCCCTTCATAGCCACGCTGTTTCAGCTTGTGAGTTAAGATAGTTCTTATTACTGGTGGAGAATTAGGGAATCGTCCCTGTAATATTTCATAATCGGCCTGGTTGTGTCTAGGTGCATTTTTGACTGAATTGCCCCGATTAATCCAGGCTCCATGATCTTCTGGTTTGATTTCTAAGGCTTTGTCGAAGGAGGCGATCGCTTCTTCAAATCTTCCTAACTTACCCAGGGCAACGCCCCGATTTTTCCAGGCTCCATGATCTTCTGGTTTTAATTTTAAGGCTTTATCATAGGAGACGATCGCCTCTTCTAATCTTCCTAAATCACCCAATGTAATTCCTCGACCATACCAGGCTTGGTCTAAATCTGGTTGCAGTTCTAAGGCTTTTTCGCAAGAGGCGAGCGCTTCTTCTAATTTATCTAACTTATACAGTGCAACGCCCCGATTGATCCAGGCATCGTGATAATCGGGTTTTAATTCTAAGGCTTTGTCATAGGATGCGAGCGCTGCTTCAAACCAGCCTAAATTATGTAGTGCAAAGCCCTTATTGTACCAAGCATCGTGATAATCGGGTTTTAATGTTAAGGCGTGGTCATAGGATGCGAGCGCTGCTTCAAACCAGCCTAAATTATGCAGTGCAAGGCCCCGAGTGAACCAGGCTTCTTGATAATCTGGTTTTAATTTTAAGGCTTGGTCGTAGGAGGTTATCGCATCTTCTAGTCTTCCTATATTACGGAGTGCAATGCCCCGATTTTTCCAGGCTTCGTGTTTATCAGGTTTGATTTCTAAAGCTTTGTCGTAGGAGGAGATCGCAGGGCGAACGCATCTAAACTTTATATTAACAGAATATGGTATATTGGACAAGAATTATTGAGTAACTACAAAACATTTAATTAGGGTTCACCTGTATG